>JAIRRB010000194.1 GCA_031256195.1 Treponema sp. | reverse complement strand
GGAGATGGCACTGCGGCCGTCAATCGCCGCCTGTTCGGCTTCGGTAAAAGGAAATTCAGATACACCGCCGCCGGCCGTGTCGGCGACCATGTCGGTTGCCATGTCGGTAGCTACGCTGTCAGCACGGCTGACGCGCCATTGATTCAGGGCGTAGCGGACAGCTTCATCCCCGGCGCGGCTGTCGCCGTTCAACAGCAGAGCAAGGAATTTTTCCCGGTCAATGCCGCCCGCCGTGATAACCGCGTCAAGCGCCCTGGTCCATGAACCGTCCGCCTTTTCCCGAATCAAAGCCATTGTTGCCGCGGAAAGTTCCACCCCGGCAGAGTGCAGGTTCATCAATTCGGCGGCGGCAGCGGCGGCGATGCCGGTATTGGCAGCCGTGAGGGCTTTTTCAAAACAGGCGCGAGCCTCTGTGTGGCTGCCGTCCTGCCGTTTTTTCAAACCTTCATAGAAACCAACTTCCAACGGCGAATACGCCGCCTGCTGCGCCGCGCATGAATTGAAACTGAGAAGAAAAACAAGAAAACCTATGCTGCCCCGGTTCAACTAATTTTTAGGGGGAATCCTGATTGTTCTGCCTGAAATAATCACATCAGGGTTGCGGATATTATTGTGCCGCGCAATACGGGGATAAAGCCAGGGATTCCGGTAAAAGGCTTCGGAAATATCCCAGAGGGTATCGCCCCAGCGTATCCGGTATGCCACGCCGTCTTTCGGTATAACCGCCGGAACCTTGTACGAGGAAACCGGCGCAGGCGGACGCTTCCGTTCGGCTGCCTGAGGACGGGCCGGGGGCGGAGCAACCGGCGCCTGGATAATCGGCGCTTCTTCAGGGGGCGGTGTAACTGCCGGAGGCGGAGCGGGAGGCTCGCGCGGCGGTTCAACCGGCTGTATTTTCTCCACCGGGGGCGGGGGCGTTTCAGGCGCTGTATTCCCATAACCCGGTTTATCTTTGAAAAAGGGAACCGTATCTTTGAACGGATTCGAATTCTTGTCGCCATAGAAGAAAAACCACAGCAGACCAATCGCGATGATAACAAAAATCAGGGCAAAAATCATGATGAGCCAGGGGTATCTTCGTTTTTCTTCCTCGAAGGTTTCGGCCTTTCCATACAGACCGGCAGGAGTTTGCGGCTTGCTTCCCAGATCAAATTCAGCAAAACTGCTTTCCTCTTTATGCAAAACATTCAGTATCTGATGCTTACCTCCGGCCTCAAGATCGCAGGCATCCGCGGTAATATGGCCGTCCGCATCGGATGAAATAATCATTTCGATGGAAGGTTCTCCCCGCGGCCGGGGCTTGATATTTTCCACCATGAGGCTGCCGATGTATTGGGCATCGTCCATGGACTTTAAGACGCTTCTGAAAAGGTCTATTTGCACACTTTCCTGCCCGTCATGAACGGTAGTGAGGACAAGCCGCTTTTTTACGGTGGTATTTCCCGCCATTATGGGGTAAAAATCACCATTAGCGATCTTTATGCCAATAGTTCCTGCCATTGTTTATTCTCCTCTGCTAAATTTAGACATGGATTCCCCTTTTGTCAATGCTTTTTATCGGCAAATTTAGTATTTTGAAACAGTCCAAAATAACCGATACTTAAAGTAAGATGTTGCCTATAATAATTGCCGTATTTTTCCTCATGCTTGCCGTAGGGGTCTTTGTTGTATTTATGGGGCGGACACGGGGAGACGGCAGTTCCGGCGGCAAAAAACATTCAAAAAACCGGGAAGCCCAATTACGGGACGCAAACAAGCGATTGTCGCAGAATCCGCTGGACCCTCATGCCCTGCACACCGTAGGTGAAATTCAACTTGAAGAGGGATCATACGACAAGGCCATAAAATCCTATGAAACGCTGCTTGATCTGGCGTCCCGAGGCCACGCTCAGGGAATAGACCCTTTTGAAATATACCTTCATTACGCGGAATGCGCCCTGAAACTCAATATGACCGAACAGGCCTATAAGGGCTTTACCATGGCCCGTTCGATTAAACAGAACAATTTTGAAGTAAATTATAATCTGGGAGTCCTTGAATTTGAACGGAAAAACTACGAAAAGGCAATACAACTCTTCCAGCAAGCGCGAACAATGGACCCCGAAAACCCCGCCACCCTCCGCTACATGGGCCATGCGTTCTTTAGGCTGAAAAAACCCAAAGAAGCAATGAATTTTATCCGTAAAGCCATTGACCTTGCCCCGGATGACAAGGAATCCCTGTATACCCTGGCTGAATGTTACTATGAGGCCAGCCAGACCGAGCAGGCAATGCGAATTTTCAGCCACCTTCGCCCCGATCCGCTCATGGGTCCCAGCGCCTGCCTCTTTACCGGTATGATTCATGTTGACAGCCGCAAAAACGATCTGGCCATTCAGGATTTTGAAATGGGCCTGAAACATCAGAATATCAAACCCGAAATTCTGGCGGATCTGCGCTATTATCTTGCCACTACCTACATCAAACAAAGTGAAATTAACAAGGCCATACCCATTCTCAAACTTATCCAGGCGAATAATCCCGGATATAAAGATGTCAGTATGCTGATAAGCAAGTACCAGGAACTCAATGCCAACAGAAACCTCCAGACTTTTCTTATATCTTCATCTGCGGATTTTGTCGCCCTCTGCCGCAAGGTGGTCATGAGTTATTTTGCCAAAGCAAAAGTGAAGGTCATTAACATTGCGGTAAACAAGAACGAATGGGCGGATATTCTGGCGGAGGTCAGTACCCCCAAATGGGCTGATTTGATCATGTTCCGTTTTATACGCACCCAGGGAATTGTCGGGGAATTGGTCGTCCGTGATTTCCATTCTCATTTGAAGGAAGTAAAAGCCGGTAAAGGCATCTGCATCACTGTTGGCAGTTTTAATGAAGAAGCAAAACGCTATACCGAGGCCCGCCTTATTGACCTGATAGAAAAAGAGCGCCTGATCTCCATTCTCAACACCGTTGACGCAAGAACCGCCGTGATCGGCGGAAAAAGATAATTTTTAATTATTTCCCCTAAACCACTAATGCTTTTTGCGGTTTTTCGCCCTCTATAGGGTATGAACAACTTACTAAGACGTTACCAGTTTTCAAGAGAATTGAAAAAACTGGCTCAGGAAAATGCCGCTCAGGGTAAACCTCTCTGCATCATGGACGACATTGTCTTTAAGGCTATGCTCGGTTCGGATACCCAGGATTCCCGCGAAGCACTGCGCCACCTTTTGTCCGCCTGTATCCATCGGGAGGT
>JAIRRB010000069.1 GCA_031256195.1 Treponema sp. | reverse complement strand
AATTGTCCGGTTAATGCGGCAAGATTCCGGCGCGCCGCCGTATCCAATAGCGATAAATCGGCTATTTTTTCCAGCGTTTCATAAGCGGCGATATGAACAATCAAGGGGTCAAAGCGGGGGCGGCCCTTGGCTTCAAAAATTTTCGCAAGGGCAAGGGGGTTAAAAGCATCGCCGCCCAAACCGTAAACGGTTTCAGTGGGAAACGCGGCAAGCCCCCCCTGCGCAATAATCGCCGCCGCCTGCCTGATGGATTCATCGTTGATTTTCAAAAGGGGCATAAAATCAGAATACTATGAACGATTAACAGATAACAAGTAATATTCCTACGGAGTTAAACCCTGTAATGCCTCCAGAATTTTCGCGAGGCTTTGTTTGATTTCATTGGGAGACATATCATCAACGCCTTTCCCCCCTTCTATCTCATAGCGAATTTTGGAAAGAATCTCGTTGCGGTTTGAGATGGTTCTGTCACGGGTGGCAACGGTATCTTTCAGTGAGTTGAAATCATTTTCCAGAACTCTGTGCTGTCTGTCTTTTTCAGCGGAACCTGATTCCAGCGCGGAGTTTAATGTCCGCAGGGCGCTGACCGAACCTTCCAAATCGGCAAGGCGCTTAACCATGCCGGCGCCCTCGGAACTGAAGGACTGCATGGCTTTTTCAAGCCGCTCATTTTTTTCCTGCAGTTCGGCAAACATTTTTTCGGCGCTCCTGTCGAGCGGCATTACGCCGCTGGCCAGAGCGGCCTGATTTCGGCGCATTTCTTCTATTAAAGTTTCAAAAGTATTAATGGTTTGGGCGTACATTTCCCTGCGCGCCTGTATGGAACGAAGCCCCTGAAAAGCGGGGGTATTCAGAAATCTCCGCGTTGACTGCACAATTTCGGCGGCTTCATCAAGGCGGTTTTCATTAATTTTATTGTTAAGATTCGCGAAAAAAGCGCCCATCTGGGCTTCCACTATCGCGGTCTGATTCTGATCTCCTGAAAGCTGCCCCATTTCGTTAAAGGCCAAATCAATAATGGCGGCGTTTTGCCCTGAAACAAGGGCAAGCTCGCGGGTACGGCTTTCAAGCTGGGACTGGAGGTTTGCCTCCCGCGTGCGGGATTCTTCCAGTATGCGGGAGCGTTCATCCTGCACCGATGTCAGCGCGCCGCGGTATTCTGTTTGCAGGGATTTGAGCCGGTCTTCGGCAGCCCGCTGTTCCATAGTCAGTTCCTGATTGCTTGAATAGAGTTCCCGCAGTTGAGCGTCAACGTCTTCAAGCTGGGAAGCGATTACGGAAATTTCATTTTCTTTTGTTTCCAGGCGGGAAGACGTTTCTTTGCGGATGGTATCAATAAGCGCCCGTTCGGCGGTATTGTACACTTTTGTCCCTTCGCGAACCTGGGCGTCAGTTTTTCCCTGGAGCGTGTGCAGAACAAAAAAACCGCCGGCAAGCGCCGCAATGGCGGCCGCGTTAACCAGAACGGGAAAAAAACCGCCGCTTTTTTTTGCCTTAAAATCGTGTTTGAAACCGTGTTTTGCCCCTTTCTTTTTGCCCTGTACGGTTACGCTGTCCGTACCGGCTGAAAAGGACAGACGGTTTTTTTCGGCAATGGCGTTTATCTGCGCGAAAATTTCCCGCTGTTCTTCCTCGGAAATTCCGCAATTTGCGTCAAAAATAATTCCCTTGTTACCCGTCATTGTATTATTCGTCATTTTTCTTTCTCCCTATTTCCGCTTTTGATACTTCCTTGTTCGCCAGCCGCAGCCCTCCGGCCTTGAGCCCCCGCACGCTGTAGTCCTGGGCCTTAAAATCTTCCGCAAGAACCTTGAGCCGGGGCCGGGGCGTATATTTCAGGGTGAAGGTGAATTTGGGCCTGGTATCAACATGAAGAACCGCAGCCCCGTCCGGCACCAGAAAATAATCCTTGTTCATAATCCAGCCTTCAATAACGCAGCGCTTGATAAAGGCAAATCCGGTTTCTTTCTCTTTGTAAATAATGGTAAAAATTGTTTTTGATAATTCTTCCTTGTCGGCGACGCCTATCCACCATGCGTCAGCGCCGACAAAGGCCTTGTCCGGCAGGTCCATTACCGAGTACATTCCGTTTTTACGAATCGTGAGTATGCGGTCAAAGGGAGAAACCTCGGTATGTTTTGCCCCGGCGACATTGGTTCCCATATAGCCGGTTTTTCTGTCGTATTTGAGTTCCACATCCTTTTTAACCACTTCCTTTACGTCAATTTTGTCAAAAGCGCCGACTTTGGTTTTTCGTATTCCCTTCCCCAGTTCTTCATTGGCCTGTATCCGGGCGATAATGCCTTTCAGAAAATTGACGGAGTATGTGACAATATTTTTCAGATGGGCATTGACTTCCTTTATCCTTGCCTGTATCTGCTCCATCTCATCGCGGGCCTTGTTGATGTCATACAATGAAATCCGCCGGATGGGGATACGCAGCAGATGTTCAACATCGTCATGGCTTACGCCGCGCTGCCCTATTTCCTTGATAAAAGGCTGGAAACCGGCAATAACGGCGTCCTCTACCCCTTTGGCGGTTTTCATTTTTTCAATGCCTTTGTAGATTCTTTCTTCTATAAAAATCCGTTCAAGGGTACGCAGGTGGAGTTTGTCCTGCAGTTCCTTTTTTTCCAGTTCCAGTTCTCTGGTAAGAATTTTTACCAGTTGTTTCGCGTGATGTTTGATAATTTCGGTAACGGTCATCACGGCGGGCAGCCCGTCCCTGATAACGAGCAGGTTAACTGAAATGGACTGCTCACATTCGGTAAAAGCAAAAAGGGCGTCAACGGTTTCCTGGGCGTATACCCCGCGGGCCAGCTTTACTTCTATTTCAACTTTTTCGGTGGTAAAGTCGCTGATTCCCTGAATCTTCAGCCTGCCCGCCTTTGCCGCGGCTTCCACGCTGTTTATCAAACTTTCGGTATTTGAACCGAAGGGCAGTTCGGTAATAAGTATGCGCTTGGGGTCGGAGGTATCGAGTTTTGCCCGTACCAGCACTTTGCCGTTTCCGTCACGGTAATCGGAAACATCCACCTGGCCGCCGGTGGGGAAATCAGGGTACAGTTCAAACTTTTTCCCCGAAAGGCAGGCGATTTCCGCCTGCAGCACTTCGACAACATTATGGGGCAGAATCTTCGTGGACATACCCACGGCTATTCCTTCGGCTCCCATTATCAATACCGCGGGGATTTTTGCCGGAAACAGCACCGGTTCCCGGTTACGGCCGTCATAGGAGTCCGCCCAGTCGGTGAGTTTGGGATTATAAAAAATATCTTTGGAAAGCGGCGTTGCCCGGCATTCGATATAACGCGGGGCGGATGCTTCATCGCCGGTGTGGATGTTGCCGAAATTCCCCTGCCGGTCGATAAACAGTTCCTTGTTGGCAAGCACTATCAGGGCGGAGCCGATAGAGGCTTCGCCGTGGGGGTGGTATTTCATACACTGGCCCATTACATTGGCGACTTTGTGAAATTTACCGTCATCCATCTCGAAAAGGGTATGAAGAATACGCCGCTGCACGGGCTTTAGACCGTCTTCAAGATCGGGGATTGCCCGGTCTTTGATTACATACGATGCGTACTCAAGAAAGTTGCGGTCAAAGAGGTTTTTTATGTATGCCATGAGTTTATTATAACATTTTTGATGAAAGCAAACAATATGACACAAAGGGTATTGCTATTGACAAAAAATAAAAATATTATATAGTTTATTATATACTTTTATTGAGAGGAGTAATTATGGCAAAGAACACACAAACCCCCGGAACCGCATTGAATGCGCTTCTGAAAAAACACGGTTTGAATTATAACCGTTTGGCAAAGGCAATCGGTTTGAGCAGCGCGATGGTTCGGCTTATTGCCCGCGATGAAAATCCGGTGTCGGCCTCTGTTGCCTTCCGTCTTGCGAAGTTTTTCAAAACAAAGCCGGAATACTGGCTTGCCCTGCAAATGGACTTTGACAATGCCAAAGCCGCCAATGATAAAAAACTGGCCAAAGCGCTCAAGGACATCCCCACCGTAGACAAGGCAACGTTTGAGCGAAAACCGAGAACTACAAAGGCAAGCACGTCCAAAGGGAAGAAAACCGCCAAAAAAGCCGCGGCAAAACCCAGGACTGCATCCAAAAAAAAAGCGGTTAAAGGAGCCGCCAAGGGCGCCGCGGTCAAAAAGACCGCAAAAAAGTCGGCAGTAAAGCGGAGCAAATCCGCAGCGCCCAAAAAAGCAACCGTTAAGACGGTTAAAGCCCCGGCCGCAAAGAAAGCCGTCGGCCCAGCCAAAACCGCGCCGCGGCCGTCACCGGTAAAGAAGGCGCCTGTCATCACCGTAAAACCGGAACCGAGACCTGCGGAAACACAGCCCATGCCGCCGCCGCAGTCAGTTCCCTCCGATACAACGATTAACGAGCCGCAGATTTAAGCGGGAACGCCGGATTAGGTCACGGAGTTTTACGAAGAAAAATCGTATAAAGCTCCGTGACCTTGTGGTAAAAATCCACCTATTTTTTTACCAGCTTTATGCTCTCTATTTCATAGACATAAGCCTGTGAATTATTCTGCGCAAAACCTATTATTACCTCTCCTGTAGAACCATTGTTTATCGATATTGTTACATCCTTAAAACTGGCAGTCAAACCTGTTGCAAGTGTGCCAATTTGTGTTCTGACTATATAGATATTGTAATTTTTATTATCAGCACCGGACACGTTTCTCATTCTAATTACTACATTGTAATCGGAAAGACTATCCGTTCCAATATTAAAAGGTAAATAAAATATCGGAGAAGCGTAATTGCCACT
>JAIRRB010000024.1 GCA_031256195.1 Treponema sp. | reverse complement strand
TTTTGAAGATACCCTGATACTTTCTGCTTCCGGTACAGGTACTCATTCTGATCTGTTTTCTAAGTAACCAGTGTGAAAGGGTAGCAGCTACCTTGCGTGTCCTGGACAGGTTCGTACGGTATTACGAATAGTAACTGCTGCTGCCCTGCCAGTTCGGGGCTAGATTCTGGCTTTTACCAGAATATATAATGACACTATGCGTATCGTTTCATGGAATGTGAACGGCATCCGCGCTGTGGAAAAGCGGGGATTCGTTGATTGGCTGGTAAAGGACAACCCGGACGTACTTTGCCTTAATGAGACCAAGGCCGAACCGGGGCAGCTTTCGGAAAAACTGCTCAACCCGCCGGTTAAGGGAAAACCATACACCGCTTTTTGGGCAAGCGCCAAAAAAAAGGGTTATGCCGGGACGGCGATTTATACCAAAGAAAAACCGCAGGACGTTCATTTTTTTGGTAAACCGGAATTTGATAACGAAGGCCGCGTCCTGGTTGCGGAGTACAGGGACTTTTCCCTGATAACCGCATACTTTCCCAATTCTCAGGATGAACGAAGGCGGCTGGATTACAAACTCGCTTTTTGCGGGGCAATGCTGCGCTTCTGCAATTCGCTGGTAAAAAAGGGGCGTCATTTTCTGCTTTGCGGGGATTACAATGTCGCGCACACTCCCATCGATATTGCCCGTCCAAAAGCCAATGAAAACCACGCAGGTTACCTGCCCGAAGAGCGGGCATGGATGGATAAATTTACCCAGTCGGGGCATGTTGATACGTTTCGTCATTTTCATCCGGGAGAATCCGGACATTACACATGGTGGTCGTATTGGGGAACGGCGCGTGAGCGGAATGTGGGGTGGAGACTTGATTATCACTGTGTAGACAAAGGATTTATGTCCAGAGTAAAATCGTCAATAATCAGGGCTGAAGTCGAAGGTTCGGATCATTGCCCGGTTGAAATAGAGTTGGATTTATGAGAATCAAATACAATGCGCCGACAGTACTCTCTTTCACGTTGTTATGCACGCTGGTGCTGTTGTTGTCCCAGACGCTGTTACCGCGTCTTGCCGAAAATTGGTTCATGGTTCCGGGCAGGGGCAATTTTCACGGAAACAATTTCAGAAGCTGGGTTACGCTTTTTACCCACGCCGTGGGACACGCCAACTGGTCTCATCTGATCAACAATTTTACCCTCATACTCCTGATAGGCCCCATGCTGGAAGAATACTACGGTTCTTCTACGCTGCTGGTAATGATGGTTATTACAGCGCTTGTTACCGGAGTGTTGAATATACTGCTCTTTCGCAGTTCACTCATGGGCGCGTCCGGCGTAGTGTTTATGATGATACTCCTGTCTTCGTTTACCAATTTTTCGCACGGTGAGATTCCCCTTACTTTTATTTTAGTTTTGATCCTGTATCTGGGAGTGCAGGTTCTTGATTCTTTTAAATCAGATAACATTTCCCACTTTGCGCATATTGCCGGCGGTTTATGCGGAAGTTTTTTTGGATTTTTCCGCCCATCAAGGAGATAACCTGTTATGAAAAAAGAATTCCTGCAATTTGATGATGTACGGAACAACGCGCTTAAACTTGCACATAGAATTTACAGCGAAGGATTCATTCCCAATGTGATCTATGTGTCCCTGCGCGGCGGCGCTTATCTGGGAAATATTATCAGTGAATATTTTAAGATTGTCCGTAGAAATGACCGTCCGGTGTATTACGCCGCTGTGGTCGCCCGATCCTACACCGATGTAGCAAAGGCCGAGGGAATTAAAATTGACGGCTGGACGTATTCGCCGGAGCATCTGCGGGTGGGAGACAAGGTGCTGCTGGTGGACGATATTTTTGATACAGGCAGGACAATCAATCATTTGGCGCAAATTATTCTGAACATGGGAATTCCCCGCAAAGACCTGAAAATCGCGGTTCATGATTATAAATACTTCACGGACAAAGGGGAGCAGCTTCCCATTCAGCCCGATTATTGGTGCCGCAGGCATGACGTATCGATACACGATGAAAGTTACTGGATACATTACATGAGCCATGAGCTGATGGGGCTTACGCAGGCGGAATTGGAAGAAAATTACTACAAGGACGATCTCGATCTGCGGGAAGCCATGAGTGTAATTGCGGAAAAAAGTTGATGATATGCGGCATTGATGAAGCGGGACGCGGGCCGTTGGCCGGCCCCGTCTGCGCCGCCGCGGTGATACTACCCGATGATTTTCCCCGGGAGATACTGAACGATTCCAAAAAGTTGACATCTGCCAGGCGGGATGAAGCGCGGCGGCGTATTTGCACAGACGCCCTCGCCTGGGGTGTGGGCTGGGCTTCGCACACGGAAATTGACTGCATCAACATTTTACAGGCGTCTTTGCTGGCGATGAAACGGGCGTTTGAGCAGATGCTAAAAAGCGCAGACTCATCCGGCGAAGACATTTCCGTCATCGTTGACGGCCTGTATACGCCTGACATCTGCGTTCCCTGCACCGCGCTGGTAAAGGCGGACGCTCAAATTCCCGAAGTGATGGCGGCATCCATTCTGGCAAAAACCGCCAGAGATCACTACATGGACTATATGGCCGTGTTATACCCCCAATACGGTTATGAAAAACACAAGGGTTACCCGACAAAGGCGCACCGGGAACTGGTTTTGAAATACGGCCCTTCGCCCATCCAGCGGAACAGTTTTAGGGTAGTGTGAAAACAGAGGTATATATATTTATTTTGACACAATTCCTAATTTTGTTTATACTGAAAATGAGGTAATGATATATGTTGGGTTTTAGTGATTATATTTCAAACCTTCCCGACCTTCCCTATGCTAATTTTGCCCAATTGGTTGATTATGTATCGAAAAACCACGCCGAGAAAGATGCCATTTTGTACCGTTCAGGTAAGCAGAGAGAATTTACCCGCTGGAGTTATGCCCGATACGGCGATGAATGCCGCAAGGTAGCGCGTGGGCTGCTTGCCGCAGGCCTGGTAAAGGGCGACCGGGTAGTTCTATGGGCTGAAAACCGGCCCGAATGGGCGGCGGTATGGATGGGAACATTGGTAGCTGGTATTTGCATTGTACCGGTGGATTTTCTCGTCTCGGAGCAGGAGTGTCTCAATATAATCAATATAACCAGGGCAAGGGCTTTTTTTTATTCCGGTAGAAAGCGTGATTTTGCCGCTTCTCTGCCCTCAAAGGGGGTAAATCTGCCGGTATCGGTGTGTATCAGCCCCGAAGGTGAAGGTGCCTCACTCAGGAACGAATACGACCGTTTCGGCATCGATTCCGGTGATCAGGCCCTGCCTCCTTTGGATAGTATTGCTCCAAATCATCCGGCATCCATCGTATTTACTTCCGGAACTACCGGCTTCGCCAAGGGTGTTACCCTTTCACACAAAAATATCATTGCCAATGCCAGCGCCGCTATCCGTCAGTTGGAACCCGATGAAAAAGACGTGTTTTTAAGCGTACTGCCGCTTCACCATACCTACGCCACTACCTGTACATTTATAGCGCCTATCTCAACCGGTGTTCCGATGGTAATCTCCGAAAAAATAGTTGGCAAAGTGGTAGTGGATGATATAAGAGACGGAAGAGTCTCCTTCCTTATCGCCGTGCCTCTTCTCTTTGACAAGATGATGACCGCTATTGAACATGGTTATAACAAACTGCCTGGAATCATCCGCGGGCCGCTCAACATTCTGCGTTCCGTTGCTCTGGCAGAGGCAAACAAAGGCAATCCCGAATTCGGGCGGAAGGTGTTCCGGTTTATACGTAAAAAGGCCGCCCTTCACTCGGTCAAAATAATGGTTGGCGGCGGCGGTCCCCTGAGTATAAAGACAGCGAACTTTTTCGATTCTCTGGGTTTCAACATTGTCCACGGTTACGGCACAAGCGAAAACAGTCCGCTCATCAGCGTGAACACTGCCCGGCACAAGCGCAATGAGTCGGTAGGTCTTCCGGTCGCCTACACCGACGTGAAAATCATCGATGCGGGACCGGAAGGCATCGGTGAAATAGTGGTTAAATCTCCTTCTGTTATGCTGGGCTATTTTGAAGACGAAGAAGCAACAAGGGAAGTATTTACCGAAGACGGTTACCTGTTGACTGGCGATCTGGGTTACCGCGATGATGACGGTTATGTTTTTATTAAAGGGCGGAAAAAGAATCTGATAGTGAGTTCCGGCGGCAAAAACATTTATCCGGAAGAAATAGAAATGCACTTTAACAATTCCCGCCTGATAAGTGAAATTCTGGCAGTGGGCAGGAAAGAGCCGGAATACGGCGGTGAGCATATTTTTGCGGTAACAGTTCCCAACTTTGAAGCGGTAAAGGAAGATTATCCGGGCAAGGAAAACGATGATGATTTTATCAGGGGCCTTATCAAAAAGGAAATTGAAAAAGTGAACCGTTCTCTGCCGGGTTACAAAAAGATCAGCGACTTTACACTGCGCAGGGAACCGTTCGAGAAGAACGCCCA
>JAIRRB010000198.1 GCA_031256195.1 Treponema sp. | reverse complement strand
GATACGCCTATTCCAATCGGAATAAATACAAAGAAAAATCCAACCCATAACACTAAACCCATTGATACGGATAAAACAGTCCCTATAAGTAATGGGATTAAACAACTTATATACTTTTTCATATCACCTCCAGTGGTCTTACTCTTCCTATCCTAATAATATATATTACAATACTATATGTTTACATATAACCATCCTGTTATATGCCGTTTGACTTGTTTTTATTATTGATTATTTTTACAATTTTTTCCCTATATCTTATTCCAGTTATTGACATTATTATTTTTAACAATATTTCCAGAAATTCAAAATGTAAAATTGATGACATATATATTTCCGCATTTTCATTTAATAATTTTGTATAAAACAGTATGTAATTTGATATATAATGAAATAACTTTGGTAGACTGTCGATAATAAAATATATACATATAATACACAAACCAACAGATAAAATATTTTAAGAACTCAATGCTACTTCTATATTTTCAATATTATTTTTTCCAATAATAAATTGGGAGATTTTTTCGCTTTTAATCCATAAAATTATGAGTACGGCTAAATTAATACACCATGTAATAATGAATTGTAAGAATATTCTAAATATATCGAATTTATCCATAATGATATTTTCTGTTATATTATTAAAAGTAACGCCATTTATGTCAATTTTTATTTTATATAAATTAAACAAATAAGTCCATGATGCAGTAAAACCAGTCATAAATTGAAATATGGTAAATACTAAAAATAAACGAATTGATATTTTTATGATATTTTTGAGCATATTCCCTCCCTCCATATTTTCAGTATATTGACTATTGAAATTATTGTCAAGTCAAATGGCATATACCATTACATTGCAATTTCTTATTTTGCGTTATTAAATATACTATTGATCCGTTCCATTAATTCCTTATTAAGTTCATTTGCTTTAATTTTATCAAAATTATTTTCTTCTGCCCATCGAATTTTTGAAGCGTTGTTATTTTTTGATTTATATGATTCCCAACCTGCGTCTGCCCATTTCATATACTCCCTATGTCCTTTTGAGCAAAATACACATACATGACCGGAAGCGTCTTCACTGTCAAAATACACAATTTCCACATGAGGATAGGTAATTTTATTCCGATGAGCATAAATAGAAGTTGTATCTGCTTTTATTACATCATCATCGGAACTTTGGACAATTATAACAGGAATACCGGATTTATTAATTCCGTCTATAGCAGTAAAATTTATCGCATCGCCGAAAAGTTGTTTTTCTATTGCCGAGAATTGTTTTGAAAGCATATAAAATCTTTTTCCAACTGATGCAACACCATTTTCTTCAAATAATTCACTACCACTGTTGTATCCAGCAAAACTCACAACAGCATTTATGTTATGATCATAATTTAAAACAGTGCACACTGCAAAACCTCCCCAACTGTGCCCCGCTAACGTTATAGGTAAATCATTAAGTTCTTTGGAATTTTTTACATAATTAAGCGCAGCGTCAAGATCAATAACCGATTGGATTAAACCGCGTATACTTTCACCTTCACTTCCAGCAGTACCAGTATTGTTATATATAAAAACACGCCAGCCATTATCAACAAAAAACATAATCATGGGAAAGTAACTGTCAGCGGTTGCACCTAAACCATGTGAAATAACAACTAAACCATTATTATTCGAGTTGCCATATATAAATCCCTGAAGCCTATTTTTCCCTGAAAAAAATGTACTTCTTCACGAGGATATCTAATCTGATCCATTTCCTTCCAGGTGATGTATGTATAAAATGTATCATCTGATAATTCGTCAATTCTGCCAAATAGTCCTGAATATACATTACGAGCCAATAAAGTACATCCAAAAAGAGCGAAAATTGAAAGTGCTAAAAATAAAATGCAAATGCGCTTCATCATTAAAATTATAGTATCATCACTTCATGTTTTTATCAAGTATTTTTATAAAATAATATTCCAATAATTCTGATTTTTAATTTCGCATAACTCATTACATACGCCATAAACCATTATATATCACAAATTTTGTATATGAAGATGTAATTTCATCCGTGTATTTCGTGGTAAAAAAATAGTTTATGTTGTTGCGGCCATCTGACGAACATCGCAGATGCCGGAGACCTGCCCCCAAGATGGCTATTTTGGCAAATTTAATTCCGCTTATGGTAACCATTTTCCGTTTTTGGGAGGCGCAGGAATGCCATTCAAGGTGTTCTCTTTATGGGGGAAATATAGTATACTGAAAATATGGATATGGATGTCCGATTCTGTGCCATGAAGTGCGGTGAAAAAAAATTATGATAAGAACCATTTATTGCGCTGTCTGCCTGGTTATTTCGGTATCGTTCCTGACTCCCTTTGGGATAATAGGGTTTTTTCTGAGTCTGTTGGGGCTGCGAAAGCCAATGTCGTGGGTGATGTTCTTTTTTTCCTGGTGTTGGGGACGTTTCATGCTGGCGGTAATCGGGGGCCGGCTGATCATTTCGGGCAGGGAAAACATACCCCGCAAAGGCGGCGTATGTTTTGTGAGCAACCATAACGGCTTCATCGACATTTTTGTGATACTTGGCTATGCGGGCCGGCCCTTCGGTTTTGTTGCCAAAAAGGAGTTGATGTTCGCCCCTCTTTTGAATATTTGGATACCCATGCTGGGCGGACAGTTCATTGACCGGAAAGACCCCCGTAAGGCGCTTAAAACCATTAATGCCGGCGTTGCCCGAATCAAATCCGGCGGCGCCATGCTCATCTTTCCCGAAGGCCACCGTTCCCGCGGCCGGGGCCTTTTGCCCTTCCATCCCGGTTCGTTCAAATTGGCGACCCAGTCAGAGACGGTCATTGTTCCGGTTGCCATTACCGGAACCTATGAACTTTTTGAACAAAAATACCGCGTGAATCCCGGCCCGGTACGAGTTACTTTCTGTAAGCCCATTAATACCACAGACATTCCGGTGACTGACCGAAAGCAGATTCTTTCAGATCAGATTTATGGGATTATCAAAAAAGAGTTGGAGAAGACATCCGGAAATATTTCCGCGGAAAACAGTAACTAAAGGTGTATTGGGCGCGAAGAGATTCGAACTCCTGACATCCACGGTGTAAACGTGGCGCTCTAACCAGCTGAGCTACGCGCCCTGTAGTCAATAAAAAATATATGGTAAAAACACAAGTTAATCAATAGCCCGTTGGCAGTCCGCATGGCGGCCGCTACCAACTGCCGCTGACGGTTTTTTGTTCGGTTTGCAGCGTCCATCCGTTCGAGTGAAGCCTGAAAACGGCAAGGAGCTTCCCGCTGTGGTTTTCATGCCAGCAGATGCCGCCGTCTCCGTCCAGACTGATGAGGTGCTGGCCGCCATCAAAAAGTTTAAGGGGAAGGCCGGCTGTTCTTTCCAGTTGTTGTGCCCTGCCGCCTGAATAAATTGCCGCTCCTTCTCCGCCTATGGTTGCGGCGAGGCTGCCGGCAGTTCCGCCCGGTGATTCGACAAGCGAAAACTGGGTATCCTCCCCCTGAAAATCAACAAGACTGATTGAACCGGCAATGTTGGCGGGGTCGAGATATAAAATCGAAGTTTTTACTCCGGTTTCATCGGCGAGCGAATAATGTTCATGGCCCGTTTCGCCTGAATGGGAGGAAACCGCCGCCGCATAAATACTGCCCGATGCGCCCCGGTACAGGATTACCCCTGCTTGGCCTGGATAGGACAAGGGAACCGTTTCGCCGGTATTAACGTTAATCATTAAAAACGGGGTGTTGCCGGAAACCGCGCTGCGGCCGATAATAAGCCGGTTATTATCAACAAAAGCGGCATCCATAAGGCCCACCGAAAAAAAAGTGAACAAGCGGCGTTCACGATTAAAGGGAGAGACAACGGAAATATTCCCCGTGGAATCCAAAAACAGTATTTTTCCTTCAAAAGAAACCGCCGAGCGGACCGGAGAACGGAATGTAATGTCGCTTAACGTCAGTTTTCTGCTGTTGGGGCCGGAAGACCGGATTACCGGATGAGTCCGGGTATTTTTATCCTGCCAGAAAATAAATTGTTCGCCGGAATCATTTTCTGCGGCGGCAAAGGCGGTAATGCGGTTGTAGGCTTCCTGGTTTTTTTCAATGGAAATTTTTCTCCCTGCGGGAAAGCGGTTATAGTCCAGAGGGACAAAGCCCAGTGTTCCGTTTTCGGCGAGAAAGGCAATGGTTGAGCCTGAAACCGCCGCTTCGGTAATGTATACCTGTTCTCGTGCGGTCAGGGCGCGTCCCTGTCCGTTCATACCGGCAAGGATAAGGGAACCGGCGCTGGTTCCCAGGGCGATGGCTCCGGCATTGGCGGTAATTGCGGTAAAGCGGTCATTTTCACCGATACCGGAGGCGGCAAGGGAAAAATAGCCGAGTGTGACCAGGCGTCCGCTGCGGTCAATCGTATAACGGTACAGTTCCGCGGCGGCTTTTTCCTTTTGAATCAGGCAGAAAAAATCATCGCCTGCGGAACAGAGCAGCGAAGCTTCGGGGATGGAATCTTCCTTTGCCAGCAGTTCTCCCGTTACGGCATAGGTCACGGTCAGCCCTTCGGCATTCACTCCGGCAAGGTAACGGTTATTGCTGAAAAGCGCCGGCGAAGATAGATTCGGCGGCACATTAAAATGGTTAGTCTCATTTCCCGAGTCCAAATCCCAGTAGGACAAAATGCCCGACGGAGAGTAGGTCAGCATATTTCGTTCTGATTTGCCGGTAAGGGCAAGGCTGACGGCGCCGGTAAGAGACGGAGGAGACCGAAGCATGGCGCCGGTGAGGGAATTAATCAAAATAAATTCATTTCTGCCGGTTCCGGCGGCGATAATAAAATTTCCTCCCATTGAGTAAAAAACATGGCCAATAGGGTCCCTGAATTGCAGAGAAAAAATATTCCGCCGTTCTTTGTAGTTCCATGCTGAAATGCGGCACAATCCCATGCCGTCATTTTCAACCACGCACACTTCATCCTTTTCCGGCCTGCCCGCCATTGCGATAATACTGTATGGGCTGATCTGAAAACGTTCCACAGCGTGGCCGCCGGTACGGAGGTTGACATTATCACGGGTATTCCATATCTCCAGGAATCCGTCTTCCCCCGCGCTGAGAACAAGGTCTCCCTTGTGGACTAATGCGTTTATCGGCCCGCGGTGACTGCCGGGCATAACTCCGTTAAATGCCCACTCATTTCCGTAAAGGGGGATGGCCGCCATGCCCACAACTACAGTGAAACAGAACGCCTGTATGCGAAAGGTACATAACTGTTTTTGCATACCGGCTCCTTTTTTGTTTATCGGCGTAACGCGCTACCGGCGCGACAGGTACAGTATATCTCCAAAGACCGCAAAAATCATAAGGCTAAAAATCAGTACAACTCCTACAGTCTGGAATACATTTATTGCCCGCGGGTGAAGCGGCTTACGCCGCAGTATCTCCACGATGAACAAAATGATCATTCCCCCGTCCAGTACCGGCAGGGGCAGCAGATTCATGACGCAGAGGGCTACTGAAATCAGGGCGAGGAATTCTGCCAGAGAACGCAGCCCGGCGCCAAAACTTTGCCCAAAACCCTCGGCGGCAATGTCGCCTACCATATACGTTATGCGAACCGGGCCGGAAACCGCTTCGGTAAGTTCTATGCCCTTAAAAAGCAGGCCGAGACTCCGCAGTGAAATGACCAGCGTTTTCCAGCTTTCCGATACTCCTTTTGCCAGAGCGGCGGGCGGCGAGAGGCTGGGAGTCCGGTACTGTACCCGCGGCCACATTATGCCCAGCCCGTCCCCGCTCGGCTGCGAAAGAGCAATTTCCGCCTTGTTCTCGGCCCCGTCCCGCATATAGTCGATTTCAGCGACTGCGGAATTGGCTTTCAGCGCTTTCATTAAATCAATGGTGTTGGTAACGGTCTCGCCGTTTGCGCGAATTATCCGGTCGCCCGGTACAAGCCCCGCAGTGGCGGCGTCTCCGTCGGGAACAAGGGCGGCAACTACCGGATCGCTCCAGAAATAAACGCCGATTTTTCCCGCGCCGGTGCTTTTGTCAAGATTGGGTTTGACGTATAACGTAATGGTTTCACCCTGCCGGTCAACGGTTACCGGCAGCAGCCTGTCGGGATTAACGGCTATGTTTTCCTGAACTTCATGATAGTAAGCGGTTTTTTTGCCGTTTACTTCGATGATTCGGTCGCCGGTCTTAAAACCCGCCTCATCCGCGGGGTATAGTTTATCGGTGGTAAATTCAGATGCCAGCACAATCCGGCTGTCCAATGTTTGTACCTCAAAACCAATGCCCCAGATGAATGACAACACCAACGCGGCAAACACCACATTGAACAGGGGGCCGGCAAAAGCGACCAGAATTCTTCCCAGCGGGCTTGCCCCAAAATAGGTTCCCTTGACCGGAGCTACTCCGCTTGCGTTGCTTTCCCACGCTTCCTTGAATTCGTTTTCGCCCCGCATTTTGCAGTAGCCGCCTATGGGAAACATTCCCAGACGGTATTCAACTTTGCCGATTTTCCTTTTAAGAATGGGGTTACCCCACCCGATAGAAAACGCTTCAACATCAATGCCCACCAGCCGGGCCGCGAGAAAATGCCCCAACTCGTGTACAAAAACAACAATTCCCAGACCGAACAGCCCCAGGGCAATTTTCGCCAGTATCATTTTGCTCCCTCTATTTCCTTTTCCGCCATTATTTTTGCCTGTTTATCCGCTTCCAGAACGCCGGCAATATCGTCCGGTTCTGCGCTCCAATCCCTATCTAAAACATACCCTGTAATGCGGCTTATATCAAGGAAGCCAATGCGCCCCGCAAGAAAAGCGCTTACCGCCGCTTCATTTGCCCCATTGTACGCGCAGGGATACAGTCCGCCCTTTTTTACGGCCTCATAAGCCAGGGCCAGCAGGGGAAATTTTTCTGTATCGGGCGGGTAAAAGGTAAGGGTAAGTGAAGCAAAATCAAGCCGCCCAAAATCGGAAACTGCGTCTTCTTTAGAAGACGATGCCTGCGACCAGTATAAAGCCTTATGAATGGGCAGCCGCATATCGGGGCGGGAGAGCTGGGCGTATACCGCGCCGTCCTTCATTCTAATCATCGAATGTACGATACTTTGGGGGTGAATCACCACCTTGATTTTTTCCGGAGGAAGCCTGAACAGCCGCGCCGCCTCTATCACTTCCAGCCCCTTGTTTGCCATAGAAGCCGAATCAATGGTGATTTTTGGCCCCATATTCCAGGTTGGGTGGGCGAGGGCGGCCTGGGGGCTGGCCTTTTTCATTTCTTCGGCGGAATAATCCCTAAAGGGGCCGCCCGAAGCGGTGAGAATAATTTCATCTAACGCATCGCGCCCATGCGCTTCAATAAGGTGAAAAACAGCCGAATGTTCCGAATCAACGGGAATAATCTGTACCTTTTTTTCATCTGCCTTCTGAAAAACGAGCGGCCCGGCCATTACGAGGGTTTCTTTATTTGCCAGAGCGAGGTCTGAACCTGCTTCAATCGCCGCCATTGAAGGCTTAAGCCCCGCCGCTCCGCTGATGCCGTTAAGTGTTATATCGGCGCCGCAGTCGGCAATAGCGGCTAACAGGCGTTTTTCGCCTTCTAAAGAAGGCGCGCCTTCCCTGGAAGGCGACCCCTCCCCCCCGCTGAGGACGGTAACCGCGCCGGGCCAAAGACGCCCCAAATCGGCAAGTTCCTCACGGTGATTGTGGGCGCTTAACAGGACAAGGTCAAAGTAATCTTTTCCGCGGGCGATAACATCAAGGGCGCTTTTGCCGATAGAGCCGGTAGCGCCCAGAACGGCGACTCGTTTTTTCATGTCGGCGTTTAGGGCTGGATAAAGAGCAGGCTGAAAATAAGGTAATATACCGGCGCGGACGGAACAAGGGAATCGATGGAATCGAGGACTCCGCCCCTGCCGGGAATTATATGTCCTGAATCTTTCAGGCCGGAACTGCGCTTAATCGCCGATTCTCCCAAATCGCCGATAACTGCGGCAATGCCGGTTAACAGGCCCAACAGGGAACCGGCAACGGAAGGCATCCCCATAATCGAATGGAACCGGGGGACAAAAACTTCCGGATAGAGCAGAGCGGCTCCCGCGCCGATAGCAACCGAGGCAATGGCTCCGCCGATAAAACCGGCAACGCTTTTGTGGGGGCTTACCGGTATGATTCCCTGATTTCCCTTTCCGAATAACATACCCGTTACCCATGCCAGTCCGTCAGTAAAAAAAACCAGTCCCAAAAATATAAAAATTATGATGCTTGCATTTTTTTCCCAGCGGCTCATCCGTACCACCAATGCCATGGACATACCCGGATAGAGCAGTACGGCAAAACCAGCGGCAAACCGGTTAAGGAAATTGTCCAGCATATCGCCTCGGGCAAATATCCCCGATGCCAGCAGCCATGAAACAACGACGGCAATCACCGCGAAGAACGGCATATCGCTCAAGTTCAGGTTTAAAATCAGAATCATCACCGATGGCGGCAATGCTCCCAGAATCGCCGCCCCAGTTTTTGAAATCAATATTTTTTTCTGCGCCAGCAGTACCGAAAATTCCATTGCGCCCAGAGCGCTCAAAGCAACCGCCAGCAGATTGAAAACAAGATGGTAATATTGGGGAAGCACAAACACCATTGCGAATATGACGGGAAGCCCGATAAAGAAAACAAGAAGCCTTGAAATTATTTTTTTCATTATCATCCTCCGTTAGCCGCAATGCCGCCAAAACGGCGGCTGCGATTGCGGTATGCGTCTATTGCCCCGGCAAGGTCTTCGCCGGTCCAGTCGGGCCAGAATTTTGCCGAAACATACAGTTCCGCATAAGCCCCTTCCCAGAGCAAAAAATTGCTCATCCGGTACTCGCCCGCGCTGCGGACAATGAGGTCGGGGTCAGGCACATCGGGATTATCCATGCAGGCGGCAATGTCCTCTTCGGCGACAGCCGCCATATCATGGCCCTGGCCGGCAAGTCTCCTGACCGCCCGCACCAGTTCATCCCTGCCGCCGTAATTCAGGGCAAGAATCACCTGCATGCCGCTGAATTCTTTGGTGTCCGCCGCCGCCGTGGCAATTTCCGCCGCAATGTCAGGCGGCAGGCCCGCCGCGTCACCGGCATGGCGTATCCGTATATGGTTCTGCCGGTAAAAATTCATTTCGCCGCGCAGGTACTGCTTTACCAGTCCCATGATAAAGCCCGTTTCCTCGGCGGCGCGTTTCCAGTTCTCCGTTGAAAAGGCGTACAGGGTGAGGTATTGCAGCCCCATATCGCTGGCGGCCTTGACAATACGTTTTGCCGCCTTTAAGCCTTCAAGATGTCCCTGGGTACGGATAAGCCCGCGCTGCTGCGCCCAGCGGCCATTTCCGTCCATTATGATTCCAACATGCATCACACTTCCATTATTTCTTTTTCTTTTTCTTCAAGAATCTGATTCACCTTGTCTATATAGTTGTCGGTGAGTTTTTGCAAATCGGCGGAACTTTTGCTTTCATCATCTTCGGTAATTGAAGCGTCTTTGAGCATCTTTTTAAGTTCATCGTTGCCGTCGCGGCGTATGTTGCGTATCGCCACGCGGGACTGTTCCGCCTGATTTTTGGCAAGTTTTACCAGTTCCTTGCGCCGCTCCTCGGTCAGGGGAGGAATGGCGATGCGGATGACTTTTCCGTCATTGGAAGGATTCAGCGACAGTTCCGAAGAACGGATTGCCTTTTCGATTTCGCCCATAAGGTTTTTGTCCCAGGGCTGAATCACGATAAGCCGGGCTTCGGGAACGGAAATATTCGCCACCTGATTTAACGGCGATTTTTCGCCGTAATAGTCCACCTTAATTTTGTCAAACAGGGCCGCCGAAGCCCGCCCGGTACGCAGTGAGGCAAACCCTTCTTTCAGGTTTGCCAGCGTTTTTTTCATTTTTTCTTCGGTTGAGCCAATGACCGTTTGCATTTGATTAGACCCCTACTTTGAAATACACATAATCGGCGATACTCAGATTTGCCCCGTTCTTTTTTCCGCATTCGGCAAGAGTCTGGGCAACGGTGAGTTTTTCATCTTTCACATAACCCTGTTCAAGGAGGCAGATTTCCGAAAGGTGTTTACTGATTTTGCCCTTGAGTATGCCCTCAAGCACATTGGCCGGTTTGCCCTTGAGTTTTTCATCCTGTTCCATCTGTTTGCGGAAGATTTCTTCCTGTTCGGTAATGTAAGCGGAATCGATTTTACTTTTGTCCAGCGCGTAGGGGTTAAAGGCGGCAATGTGCAGGGCCAGTGAAAAGACAAAGGATTTTACTTCTTCATCCTTAAAAATTTCAGGCTTGTCGCTGCCGCATTTGACCACGACGCCGATATTGCCGTCTCCGTGAATATACTGGGTAAGATATTCACCCGCGCCGGCCTTGACAATCTTGAGCCGCTTAAGGCCCATGTTCTCGCGGATTTTGGTGGCAAGCTCGGTGACCATGCCGGTCAGTTCGTCATTGGGCGCGTCATAGTCTTTTTCCAGCGCGATGCCGGCAATGGCGCCGCCCAGAACGATAAAGTCGGGGTTACGGGCCACAAAGTCCGTCTCGGAGGAAAGTTCCACCAGAACGGCGGTTGCGCCATCGTCTTTTATCTTTACAAAAATCTTGCCTTCATTGGTCGCCCGGTCAGACCGTTTTTCCAGAGCGGCAAGCCCTTTTTCTTT
>JAIRRB010000162.1 GCA_031256195.1 Treponema sp. | reverse complement strand
TACCAGTTGATATTTGATTTTTTTCTTCTTGCAGTAACTCTCTTTATCCCTCCAGGTATCATCGGGGTTCTTAATAATGACCAACTGATCAAAATACTGCGGTAAGTCTCTGTCTTTATACCAGGCGGCAGCCCGAATAAAGTTTGGGCTTTCCGGTATCGGCAACGAACCATTGGTTTTGACAATGCCGTGATAACCTTTTTCCGTAAGAGCCGGTATAAGATCGCCGATTTCAGGATATAATCCCGGCTCTCCGCCGATTAACTCAATGTACCATTTATCCGGTTTGATAAACGCATCAAACCATTTGAGCAGGGCTTCGTTGGTAAGTAAATTTCTACCTATAGCTTGCGCCCCTTCTAAAGGTACAAGCCATTTTTTGACGGTGCAATAGTAACAGTCAAAATTACAAGAACTCATTAACGAAATGTGTAAAATATTCATAATTGGCCTCCTTATTCCATTAGGTCGATAACTATGTCAAAAACAGATAAAACCAAAATTGACCCCAGCGATATAAATCCCTGGTCATGATAACCAGAACCAGCTAAACCGCAGTTCAAATTCATACTCGCATCCAGACTATGTATGACACTACGAACACTTGTGTTATCGATGGTCGTTGCTATACCTGATGCGGCGACGCTTTGGTTTTGTTTCCCAGCCATATAGTTGTCAAAAGCATTTTTGAGTTGTGTCAGTGTGTTGATTTCTGTAGCAGTATTTAATAACATAACTACATTGGCTATAAAATAAGGGGACGTAGCTCCAGGAACACCATAGCCATTAAATATTCTAATATTATGCAAATACCTCTTTGTCACCCCACGGGGAATGGTTAATATCTTATTATTAGGGTCACATTCTGAAGGAACAAGTGTTGCCACTGCCTGTACGCTCGTATTTACTGCTGCAATACCAGGTTTGTTGTATAAATATCTCAACTTATTCCAGATAGTCTGTAATAAACTCGTAATTAGCGTTGGTGTGCTTACTGCTGCTGGGGTGGCGTTGTCTAGCGAGGGATTCGCCAATGTGGTATTTATAGGAGCTTTAGTATCTGCATGCGCTTTCGCTTCAGCAAGCGTTTCAATGTCACCTTGTTGCCGTGCCTGTGACTCGGCAACAAGGTACTCTTCGTCTGCTTTAAGCGCCAATACCTCCGTTATGGCTTCTTTCAACTGGTTCGGATCAGTGTTATTGGGGATTTTTCCCAAAGAGACAAGAAGTTTCGAAAGATTATCCAGTATCAGATTGAGTGTTTCAGCGGGGATGAAAGACGGCCGTACTGCAGGATCGGAAAAACTGCCGTTGGTGAATTTACCGTCTTTATCAACGCCGGGCCATGATACGGTCTCTCCAAAAACTTCGATTGATTGATTATCAGGATACATTCCAGCCATTTATGATTTACCTCCGTCATAAAAAAAATATGGTATATGATTTGCAAGCAGCCTTTTGTGCATAACCGTTTCAAATTGCGCAATATTATCACCGCCACCCTGCGTGTTGACCGAAATATGGATGACCTGCCATGCGGCGGGAACATCAATACGTCCGATTCCAAAATGTGAAAAACCAAAAAAAGCCGGACGGTACGGAAGCCGTGCATCAGTTATAGCAAAACCGAATATGCCGGCAATTTTCTGCATATCATCGCGGGTTATTCCTCTGCTGTAGCTTAACAGCAGTTCTTCCCGCCGGTATTGTATATCCGTCATAGCGGAAATAAATCCCATTAGAACACGCTCCCATTCATCCAGAAGTTCTTCGGATGATTGCGGTTTGCTTTCGTCCAGTAATACGACCATCCTGCTGCGAAAACGGATAAACTCGGGAAGTTTCACCTTACAAAACAACGATACGTCGCTGTGCGGATCGGCGAACTGCCTATCCCAGTAATCTCCCCGGGGAAATAATTTCCTAAACGCGGCTTCATATAAATCAGGGCTTGCCGTTGCTATTCCCATGACACTTCTCCCAGTACCGGATATTGTAAAACAGTAGCCGGAATAACCCCGTTCGTACTTCCGTTAATTTTGACGATTCCATCGGTTAACTGGATGCCATCAACAACGGCGGTTTTAAGATTCTCTGCCGACACCTGAAAGCCCGGCCGGGCGAGTACTTGTAAATAATTTAACATACGCGTCACGACGGTCTGGCGGTTTATTTGATTATCCTCTGCCGGCAATAAGGCAACTGCCGGATTTACCGGAATTATTTCGGGGGTACGGACGGTAAAACAAACCGGTGGCGCGTATCTGTTTATATATTCTTTTACCACGTTAAGATTGTTAACCTGACGTACACCATCAAATTGATTTCCGTTGATAACCTGAATGAGCAGTGCTCCAAAAACGCCAAAATTTTTATATTCCCATGCAGCAGATATCTCGGGGCTGGAATCCAATGCCCACCCAGTGAAATCATTTTCTTTGCCATACCGGAACTGCCCCCGCAGCGCTGCAAGAACCCGTGTCAGATATTCCTCGTCGCTTTCGCCGTCAACGCCGCCTGAAATACCGTCATCGGCCACTTCCGCATCTGAATCGATACCCGCCGGAATAGCGGAAACAATTTTCAGTTTGGCGCCTGCCGGAAGGTTTATATTTGTCCCAAAATTTTCCGAACGGACATCAACAATTGCAAATCCGTCAGAATTGAGCCGGTATTGTTTTTCAGTGAAATAACGTTCCGACATGGCAGACGCAAAAACAAGCCCGGCGGGAACCGCCCGATTCGGCGTTCCGGTAATCAGCACTTTGCCAAAGGCGGCGGTTGCGTGTAGCGGCGGTACTCGCGTTGACCAATGTTCACGCAAAGAAGTTCCGGTAGCAGTATCTGGAAACAGTTGCAGCGCGAGAAAATCCAGATCGCCCAGCAACTGGTGATAAATTCCCGCATCAATTGCCGAAAAGACTTTTAAGAGGCTATGGCGCGGCATCCTGTCAAGCGGCTTGTACAGGCTGACATAATTCGCGTAAGTACGCTCAAGAATGGTATTCAGAGAATCCCGCTTAAACGGCATTCCATACCTCCTTAATCTGCACAACAGACCCGTTTATGCCGAACATTGTTACGTAATAACTGATTTCATTCTTGCCGGTACGTTCCGCCTCGCAGTCAATTTTTTTTATCAGACCGTCGTTTATCAGCCATTGGGTACATTCAAGAATCATCCGCCGGAGCGTCCCGGCGGCTCGCCCGTCAGCTTTCCCGCTTTGCCGCAAAAGCCACAATTCGCTCCCGAAATTCGGGTCGGCCCACCACGATCCTTTATCCGTACCGATGCTCATCAACACAAGCTCGCGGATGTCATTCCAGTTTTCAATAACCGCTGGTTTATTTGCCCGTTCCATGCAATACCTTCTCGTTTTCCAAATCTGAAAAATCTTCTTTATCAACCAGCGCGGCCAATGCCGCGGCAATTTGCGCTTTATAAGTCGCCCCGCCATCCATTACAACAGTTTGTGAATTTTTAAGCGCTTCAAAAATACCGTCAACACGTACCGATAATTTATTGAGTTGTTTCTCTAATTCTGCGGCTTTGACTATGCCCCCGGCATCAGTTCCAAACAATTCTACCGTTCCGTTTTCCCGCGTTATTATCCATCCGCCTCCCTGGGTATACAGTGCGGCATCACCTTCTTCCAGTTTCGGCGGACATACTTCTTCGTCAGCCGTTAGCGGCAGGATTTCAAAACCGTTGAAATCGCCCCCCTGGCAGAATACCAACACCCTGCCGGTTTTTGCTTTGGCGGTAAAGCCGTAGGGGAAGGATTCTTTTTGTTCTAATACTATTCCGGAAAGGGTTTCGACCTGCAGCCTGCCGTCGTCATAACGTTTCTGAAAATTAGCTATTGAAAAAAGATTGCGGACTTTAGCGCTTAATTGTTTTACCAGCGTATCATTCACAAATACATTCCCCTATTTACCAGCGTTATATCACAACTCATTGCGTCGGCAGTCGCCGTATATTCCACTTCGGATATTAACAGCTTAGCGTCAAGACCCAGCGAAGGTACTTTAACCGGGATTAATATATTCGGAACCCAGTATATTTCTTTTCTGATAGTTTCCCCCATACTGATAATCTGCTCATTGGTAAGACCCCAGCCGGGAACGGTAACTATTGTTTTATTTTCCCTCCTGCGCCGCTTTTCCGTTTCAGCTCTGTGTTGAAGTTCTGTTCTTACTACAAAAGGATCGTCTATATTAATTGAGAGTCTTCTATTACCTGGGCAGGTATTATCTTGTTCTCTAACTTCATAACCTCCGCCTTTTACCACATATTCATGGAATTGTTCCGAACCGTTTTCCGTCCACCGGATATTTTTGACGTTTACTCCTTCGGTGATATGGAATGGTTCAACTCTGTTGCCGGAATCTACTTTCCAGAGATACAAATTACCTGCTTCGTTGCTGGTAAATATGAAACCCTGCTGATCCGCCTCGTCTATCAATTTCGTCCAGGGACTTTCGTTATTCCAGGAGAACCTGTTAACAAAATCAGTTTCAGGAGAATCCTCGGGTATTCGTGCTACATGAATGTTTCTATTATTTTTAATGCCCTCTATACCAACGGCATTAAAGAACGGAGTTGCTATATCATTGGCGATTACCTCAAGTTTAGTTGATGACCAATAACTCCATGTCCATGTTGAATCTATTATATCGCGTGCCGGAGACCGCCCAATAACCGTCAGACTGTATTTGGCAACATCGGCGCTTGATGTTACCTCATCAACCAGAACGGTTGTTACGCGCCTTTCCCCGCTGGAATCTTTAACCATGTTGTTTATGCACCTCACTTCAAGCCGGTTATGCCTTCCAACTTTAAGCCGTTCAGAGGGCGGAATTTCCAGTTCAAGCGTATGGCATATTTCATCCAGTGATTTTCTGATTTTTATGGAACGCCACAGCAGTTCCTGCCCGGTAGTTGCGTTTTTTACAATTATTTTAGACATAAGACACTTCTCCTGAAAGCACAAATGAATCGTCTATAGAGTTCATTATCCTTAATTTGTATTCATCGCAGCCCAGATAATGAGAAAGAAAAAGAAGCGGTACAGACTCTTCCAGTGTTTTTTTCAGTTCACGGCTCATACCGCTTTGTCGGAGCTTTACTGAAAGCGCAGCACGCATTTCAACAATCGCCTGGTACATATCAGGGTCTTCGAGATTGAGACTGTTTTCAAGTTTGCTATACAGCGCCCAGTATCCTTCCATTTGGCTGCGGTTTGTATCTTCTTCCATCGACATTATTATTTGGGCCGATGCACACAGGCTTACGGTACGGTACAGATTTTCAGTTGCTTTTTTTGTTTCTTCCTGCCATATTGTTGCCGCTTCAACATCAAGCGTTACATTACGGGCGGACAGGAAATTTAACAGGGCGGCTCTCTTGTTGTTCCGGCCTGAAAAATATTTTTCAACGGACTGTGCCGATTCCCTAACCGAGACAACTGCCGCTGCGATTGCAAAAGTGGCGTTAACCAGCGCCCGGGCCAACTGTTCGGGTGACTGTATTCCCTGCTCTATAAGATTGGAAATACCGGTAATTTCATTGGTTATACCGTTAAGAATATTCTGGGGGAGTTGGAGTATACTGGTAACAGTGAGCAATAGTGCTTTTATCGCACCGAATCCCCGTAACAATGCTTTATATTCGGCATTAATCTTGGCAAATATTCCACAGGCAGTACGTGCGGTATTTTCCGGCTTTGCAAGTTCCTGCGAGTTTAATACCTGTGCACGGGCCTCCAGTGAAACACCGGCCCGTTTAAGAGTAAGCGTTAGTTCACATTGGCCGTTTTCATTTGCCGATTCTGTGACATTATAGCTTTCAACCACGACTTTGAACCTGCCCCAGAGCGGGTGATCAAAAAAGCCGGGGTCATCATCGGAAGTGGAAACCGTTAGCGCTTCAAGTAAATCAGTCCGTTGTTGCAGGTAATATTCGCCGCGCAAATATCCGTGAACGGTAAGGGCTTGCGTTTTGTGGTTCAAGGATTCGTTTGACCACAAACCAAAAAAAGGGTATTCAGCGGTATCTACTGCCTGACCGCCTGAAAAATCAAGGCTCTTGTAAATAAAAGGGATGGGATTCCCGTCCGGCGCCTGATAACTGGACAATCGGGGATTATCGTCTTTGTCTGCCCGGTAGGCCTCCCGCCATTTTTCTTTATAGGGGACGGGAAGATCAATGCTGAAATATTCCTCGCTCATCTTCCGTTCCTTCGTTGCTCAACCCGGGAACCAGTATCGAACCGGAAAGGAGTGGTGTTGTCTCGCATGGTTACAGAGGCAGTTGGACTTATGCCGGAAAGATTGACATTAACATCCATAACCGCCTGTCCGCCAAGTTCGACTTTTTGCGGCGTAACGATTGAGTCAGCCTGTGTGATCTGCGGCGGTAAATTGGAAACCGGTATGTATCCGGCGCCTTTCCCGCGTCTCCGCGTTACTTGATTTGTTACCGAGTCATCGGAGGCAAGGGACTCTCCTATTTTTCCACCAGCGGCGCGGCCTGCTTTACCGCCAAAATAGAAACCGGCTGCACCTATACCCGCTCCAACTAAAAGACCAACCGCATTACCTAATCCTGGAACTGCGGTTCCTATTGCAGTACCTGCTATTGCGCCTCCGGCTATCGCGCCCAGTAATGTTCCTGCAACTGCTCCGCCTGTTGCTCCAACAATGCTGCCTGAAGCGTCTCCTATTGCTCCGCCTTTGGCTTTGCCGCGTTCCTTTGCTGTCAAATTATCGTTCTTTTTTATCTCGTCCAACTCGTTCATCATTTGGGGAATTTTGACAATGGCTGCAGATATTCCGGCGGCAGCGCCGACACCGGCCAATTGCGCTGGTGTCGGTGCTGTCGGCTTCCCGTTTGATTGAGGGTTTATTTGTTTTTGAAATTGTCCGCCAGCGCCGATACCAGAAGTTCCGCCGCCCCAGTTGGTCACATATACCGGCATTGCCGTTGCCATGTTCAGTGATTCGGCGATATTAACTTTACCGCCTTTTAACTGCAATAAACTGCCTACAAGTCGCGATATTCCGGCAATTCCTTTAACCGC
>JAIRRB010000147.1 GCA_031256195.1 Treponema sp. | reverse complement strand
GATACGGACACACTCGATAAAAGTTTTGTCAACAAATTATTTTACGGAGCGGAGGCTATGTCGCGGCTCCGGGGCCTTATGGTTAAGAAAAATAAAAACAAGCCGTTAAAATTGTCATCACGGCAGTTGGAAATTTTGCTGTTTTTGGAGCAAAACTTCAGCTATAAGGAAATCAGCGAAAAGCTTGGAATTAAAGTTACCACTGTTGATGATCATATCGACAAGCTGTACGAAAAACTGGAAGTGTCAAACGCGCGGGACGCGGTGTTGAAAGCGAGGGAATTGGGGATTGGCGGGGAATTGGAAAATGAGAATAAGTAACAGTGAATAAAAAAAATCCGCCCTTTTCCGCAAAACTGAAAATCTAGACTTCGCCGATTTTACCTGCCATATATCGCAGCAAAATCAACAACATACAACGGATAGTTCAGCGCACCGCCATAAACGCCGGCGCGAAATACCTTAAAGCCCAGAATATCCTGAATATACACACTAGCGGCGTTATCTGAAATTATTCGCTGGGTTTCTTTGTACAGGGCAATGCGTTTGTCTTCGCCTGGTTCGGCAAGGATGGTATTGTATACCCGGTCAAAACCGGCATCGGCAAAATTGATAAAGTTACTGTCATTGTCCGAATAGTAACGGGAAAGGAAACCTTTGGGCGAAACAATCAGGCTGTCCAGAGAAATAATTGTCGCCTGATATTTGCGGCCAAAATATACATCGGAAAGCCAGGCGGCCCAGTCAACCAACTGTATGCTGACGTTAATTCCGGCTTTTGCAAGCTGGCCCGTTATTACCTGGGCGGTGTCAACATGCATGGTAAAATTTGAGGGAACGGTAATTTCCAGGGAAAGTTTTTGTCCGCCATCACTGTAACCCGCTTCGGAAAGCAGCGAGCGGGCCTTTTCATAATTAACCGGGTAGGGATTGGCCAGTGACTGTTCATAATACGCCGCAAGTCCCGGTATCAGCGGACTGCCCGAAGCTTCACCATTACCGTAAAAAGCCGTGTCGATAATTTCCTGTATATCAATACTGTAATTAATGGCCTGCCGTATGCGGATGTCGTTTAACGGCGGCGCCGCGTTGTTCAGGGCAAGCATTTGAACCATGGCGGAATATCCGGGTATTATGTCAAAATGGTCAGAACTCAGCTGCTGGGTCAGGCTGCCCGGAAGACTCGCCCCGTCAATACCGCCGCCGTGCAGACCCAGGATAAGGGCATCAGCATCGGCAAAAAACACTATCGTTATTTTGTCCAGGCGGGGTACATTGTCCCGCCAATAATGTGCGAATTTTCGTAACACCAATGACTGTTGAACAGTGTAGCTTTCAATAAAATACGGCCCCGTACCGATGGCATTTTTGTCGCGGTTGGTACTGCCGGCTTTTACAATGCCAACGGTCAGGTAAGGGAAAAATTCCGGATCGGGATGTATAAGGGTTATGCGAATACCGTGGTCTCCGTCGGTCTCAACTTTTTTGATTAAATTAAAACCGGCAAAGCCCGCAGCCGCCGCGGTATCCAGCGTGAATTTAACATCGGCTGAAGTAAGGGGGGAACCATCATGAAAGCGCACATCCTTCCGCAGTGTGAAACGGTACACACGCCCCAACTCTTCCATCATGCTTGATTCGGCAATGCAGGGCTGAAGCCCGCCTTCGGTGTCGGGTTTTACCAGCCCTTCAAAAACATTGAACAGTATGCTTCTGCCGTCCGCCGTGTTGGAAGGACTCAAGGGGTCCAGAGTAGCCGGTTCGGAAATATAACCATAGCGCAGTTCGGTTGCCGACCCCGATGATTGTATGCCTGCTTTTTGCCGTGAACAGGAAACAAAAAGAACCGGCATAATCAGCGTAACAGCCAATACGGCCAGCGTGAAAAAAAATGACGAAGTTTGCAGAGACTTATTCCGGTGCATGATGTGCATGATACATAAAATATACCGGAATTACAATAATTCATGCCTGAAAAATCAGGCGTTAGTCGCTGCCAAGCAATCGCAGGACAGTATCACGGCTGGCATAAGCGGCGGTAAAACCAGGGTCAATGGTGATGGCGCTATTCAAATCGGCAAGGGCCTTTGTAAAATCGCCCTTGCTGTGCCACGCGTTTCCCCGGTTATGCAGGGCGAGGGCAAAATCAGGCTTAATGGTAATTGCTTTTGAAAAGTCCGCAATGGCGCGATTATCATCCTGTTTCGCATACCATGAACTGCCCCGCCGGTTCCATGCCGCAAAATTTTCCGGTTCAAGAGAAATGAGCAAAGTGCAGTCATCTATGGCATTGCCGTAATCGCCCAGTTGATAATATGCGCGGGAACGATTGGCAAGGGCATCGGCGTAGCCGGGTTTCAGCCGCAGCGCCTGGCTAAAGTCCGCTATCGCTTTTTCTGTTTCACCGCGTCCGGCATAAGCAAAGCCGCGGTAATTATACAATTCGGCCCTGCTGGCCTTGAGATTAATGGCGCGGGTATAATCATCAATGGCGCGGCCTGTTTCGCCGGTTTTCAGCCAGACATTGCCCCGGCCTTCCAGCGCATCGGCATAATCGGATTTCAGAGTAATTGAGCTGCTGTATTCGGCAAGAGCGTCCCGGTAACTGCCGTCGCGGTACAGCCTTTCCGCCGCAATAAAGGATATAAGGTACTGTTCCATGCCCATCTGCCGCAGAACCGCAGCATCGGCTTTTTGATAATTAACCGGGTTAATTTCGGCAACGCTTACCCCCAATGTCGGCAGAAGGGCGCTCAGTTCATTCAGGGAACGCGATACCTGAACACCGGTCACTACTTTGCCGGAATTGGCCCGTATATCAGAAACACCCGCCGCCGCCGGACTTTCCTCATCAGCGCTTTGCGCTGTCTCTTCATCTGTATCTGACAAAAGTTTTTCTTCAAGCGGTACAGAATCAACCTGCAGCGGCGGTTTTTGCGCTGTTTTATCACGGCATCCAAAAATTGTTAATGTTATTATCGATAATAGTATTAACAATAATCGCATATTGGCATTATTCCCTATATTCATTCTGGAACGATTGTTCCTGCGCCGGCGCAGGCTGCGCTGCTGGTTCGGGAGCCCGCGGAGCCGTAAAATAAATTCTTATATTTTCAACATTTGAGCGGTGATTAATCTTTACAACAAGAATCTGTTCCCGTTCAAAATAATACCAGCCGGAAGAATTATAGTAACTTTCAAAATCAAAAGCCCTGCGCCAGTTCATATCATAAATTTGAAGCAGGGGAAAAGGCTTTACATTGTTAAGCATTACATAGTGAGTTTCGCCAACGGGGAATCGTATTGAAATATTCATCTGCCGGTCATCCTGAACAACGTTAACCGATGAAGCGGTTGTCCATGCCCAAATTCCGCTTGTTCCGGTTGTTACTGCATGGGGAAGATATTCGTTGTTGTTCAAAAGCCGGTACACTTTCGCCGTACTGATCTGGTCTCCGGGCAAAACAATTTCTCCGGTTCTATCAATCATCAGCGACGCCGGAATTAACCCGTTGTTATCACTCAGGGAAATAACTGAAAGTACCAGCGACCGCCCCAGTCCCGCCCAGTTGCCATTGCCGGATTTTTCTCCCCATTGATAGATGGCGTTTCCCAGGCGCAGATTGGATTCAACGTCTGCGTGATTATCGGAAAAAACAAAAATCTGCTCCCTGACCCTATGCAGGTTATCGCCAGTAAGCCGGCAAACCTGCTCTACAAGAGGTTCAAAAGGATTAACTGTCTGGGGCCGCCATTTATCCACATCCAGGTAACTTTCCAGAATTCCGGGGCCTGTTTCAAGGGTAACAGCGGAAGGGTCTAGCCCCTGCACAAAAGAAAGAATATTATCAACTAATTGGTTATGGCCCCGCATTGCCAGAAATTCAATCAGGTGACTTTCGGTAAAAAGACTGATCTGTCTTTCCGCCAGCAGCCGGGAAATACGGCTGATTTTTTCACGTTCAAAAACACTCATGGTTCTTATAGCCGTTTCCCAAACGCCGATTTTCCGGTCAAATTGATATACGGCGGATTCCCATGAGCGCTGGGGACTGGAACTAAAACTGACCGGTATGACGGAAATCGCAGAACGATATGTACCCTGCCGTATTGCCTCACCGCACCAGGCAATTACCGTGTCTTCATCGGTTTCAAGGCCCATCCGGTCCCACAATGCAAAATTACGATTAACCCACCGGGAAATTGTATCGGAAAATGTCTGGGCGCTCTCCGCCGGTGAAATAATAAACTCGGCGGGGTTAAATTCTTTTTTGCCGGTTACAGTCCGGTAAGAGACTACTGGCGCCGCGGCTGAAAGAACAAGCTGGCCTGATTCAGCGCTGTTCAGGGGACGGTTAAACTGGTAACGGCTGCCGTTATACAATATGGTCAGCGTATTATTTCCGTTGTCACGAATAATTGATGAATGCTGCGTTCTGAAAGGAATTTCAACGGCGGAAACATCGCCGGAAAATTTCCCGCTTATTTTGAATTCGGGCGTACTGTCCTGCTTTTCGCCCGTTGTTTCACCGGAATGGTGGCTGGTAAAGGAAATTTCCGTGCCGCCGGGCAGAATAAAAGCCGCCCCATTTTCCGCAAAGGTAATATATTCGGGAAAAATCTGCTGCCGTCCGCCCTGTGAATCGATCAGGCAAAAGCCAGTATCGGCGGTATTTTTGTTTTTCGGGGCAAGCCGGAATTCCAGCCCTCCGAAAGATACATTTGTCCCTCCGTCCAAAAGCTGCCGTTCTGATGATATATTTGTTTCCGAAGAGTAACGTCCGTTTATCAGTATGTCACCTATCTTTCGGGAAAAATTTCCCCCGCGGGTAAATTGCATCATGACGAGGAGAATAAAAATCACACAGTTAAACAGCAAAAAGCACACAATACGGGGGAAAACACGCTTTCTCATTGGGTATAAACCTTCTCGTTAATTATCGGTATAAATGCAAATTGCCTTTATTATCGCAATTATGGTATCATATTGTATGCAAAGGGTATATAGAGGTCCCGGCTGCCCATTATTGCTGGTATGTGCACTGGCGCTTGGCGCTGCAGTTTCGGCCGTTAGTCAAACGACAGCCAAAAATGACACGCAGGCCATACTTACCGAAGTTTCGCAGCTTATGGCCCGCAGGGAATATTCCGCCGCATTGGAACTTTTTGATAAAATTGACAAACCGGTATTGCAGACCACAGAGATACAGTTGCTGCGGGCTTCGGTGTTAAATTCCGCCGGACGTTCCGCCGAGGCTCGTACTATTGCATCCGGTATTTCCTCCCGCAGTCCCAACAATATTGACGCCCTGCTGGTGCTTGCCGCGTCAGCCGCTTTTGAGGGAAAAGACAGGGAACAGCGGTCTTTTCTGGAACGGGTAATCAAAGTAGACCCCCAAAATCTCAAGGCCCTTTCCGACCTGGGTTATATAGCCCTGCGGGCTCAATCCCTGCGGATTGCGGCAGGCCACTTTGACAAGGCATTATCCATTGACGGCAATTATCGTGAAGCCCTGGTGGGCAGGGCTATTGTGTATAACTATGCCCATGAACCCCGAAAATCCGAACAGTTGTTCAACAAGGCTATTCAACTAAACCCCCAGTGGGCGATGCCGTATAACGAGCGGGCGCGTTTATACAAAGGGGCAGGTTATCTGCAGGATGCGCTGAAAGATTTGGATGAGGCGAAACGGCTGGACCCTGACAATTATTGGATTTCCGTAGACCGGGCTGCGACCCTGATAGAGTTGGACCGGAAACCGGAAGCGTTGGAAGAGTTGAATCATGCGATTATACTTTCTCCGGGCAGTTTTCTGGCGTACATTTACCGTGCCGGTATTAAAGATGAAACCGGCGATTATAAGGGCGCCGAGCAGGACTATCTGGTTCTGACCAGGTTAAAGCCTGATTATTATTTTGCCGCCGAGGGCCTGGGCATTATCAAAATGAGGAATCATCAATATATTGAAGCGCGGGACGCTTTTCTTGCCGCATACAAATATGCGCCCAAAGAATACCGTTATGCGCTGCTTGCCGCGGTAAACTGGATGAGGGCCGGACGGCCAAGCGATCCCAAACAGTTTCTTGCCCAGGTGATTCGTACCGTTCCGCGTGATTCGGGTGATTGGTACATTTTCAGGCTGTACCATGACCTTTCCGGCGACGGTGACGCGGTAGAAAGAGTCGCCCGTGAACAAAACCTTGATGCAAAATCAAAAATGTTGTTTTATATTGCTCATTATTATGATATTCGGGGCAATAAAACCCTTGCCAGCAATTATTTTTTGCAGGTACAGGACATGAACCGTATCGGCACTGTTGAGTGGAAAATAAACGAATGGATAGTTGAAGAAAGGAAATAACATGAACAGTAATAATGTACGTCTGATGTTGAACGGAAAAGACATTCACCTGATAGGGACAGCCCATGTTTCCCGGGAAAGCATTGATGAAGTCAGCGCGGCAATCCGTGAGGAAAAACCCGGCATGGTGTGCGTGGAACTGGATCAGGGCCGCTATTCCGCCATTACCCGGCAGGATAACTGGGAACAGCTTAATGTGTCCAAAGTTTTAAGGGAAGGCAAAGGCTTTTTGCTGATTGCAAATATTGTGCTTGCCGGTTTTCAGCGCCGTCTGGGGAAGGAACTTGGCGTAAAGCCCGGCGAGGAAATGATTGCCGCAATAAATACCGCACAGGAGATGGGCATTGCCTACAGCCTGTGCGACCGCGAAGTGCAGATAACCTTTCGGCGCGCGTGGTCTTGTTGCGGTCTGTGGAGCAAATGTAAACTGCTTGCGACATTGCTGGCCAGCGCCTTTACTACGGAAAAACTTGGCGCTGATGAAATTGAGAAACTGAAAAATAATAATGAACTTGACAGTATGATGGCGGAGTTGGCAAATTATCTGCCTGCTGTCAAGGAAACCATTATTGATGAACGTGACCGTTATCTCGCCGCAAAGATATGGGCGGCGGTTAATGGCATGGCCGATAGCGGCAATACCGGCAGCGCCCTTGCCGTTGTCGGCGCGGGGCATTTACGGGGAATACAGGAGCAGCTTGAAAAATTCGCCGCAGGGGCCCCTCCCCCCCCCCTTGATCAGCTTGAATCTATCCATCCGCAAAGTCATCTTTCCAAAGCTGTCAAATGGATTATTCCCGCGCTTATTCTGGCCCTGATTACGGTGGGTTTTTTCCGCGCCGATTTCAGCGTTTTCCTTAATATGCTGCGTTACTGGATTCTGTGGAACGGTTCACTTGCCGCATTAGGCTGTGTTATTGCCCTGGGACATCCGCTGGCAATTTTAATTTCCTTTATGGGCGCTCCCATTACTTCCCTTAACCCATTTATCGGCGTGGGAATCCTTGCCGGCCTTATACAGGCAGTTGTCCGCAGGCCCCGCGTTTCAGATGCCGAAAATATTGCGGAGGATGTTACCAGCCTGAAAGGTATTTACCATAACCGGATAAGCAGGGTTTTATTGGTATTTTTTCTTTCAAGTCTCGGCAGTTCTATTGGAACTTTTGTTTCAATACCGGCGATTGCCGGACTATTGGCGCGATAATTATGAAACGGGCTGTTTTTTTTATCATCATTTTATTTTTGATTTTTTCCCCCTTTGCGGCGGCACAGGAAGATATTTCCGGCGATGATGCCGTCGTAGAGCCGGAAATAACAGAGAATTCCCTGACTGCCGAATCAATTGTTGAAACTATACAAGATGTTATTGAAGATATGCCGCTGGCCCATGCCGAAGATACATCCGCCGCTGATACGTATGAAATGCATTTTACAGTACGATTGGGCATCGCCCTGGGAATAGTTGCCGGTCAGGTGCTGCTGACATGGCTTATCTGGCTGCTTTTCAAGTTTCTCTCTCAAAAGGTGGTTAATTCAGACGGGAGCAAGATTAAGCCCCTGACCATCAGAAAATTCAAACTCCTCAGCACACGGCAAATTGTTAATGCCATTGTGTTTGGGTTAAAGATACTCAGGTATTTGGTAATTGGTTTTCAGCTTTTTCTGACCGTACCGATAGTCTTTAGCCTGTTTCCTCCTACCCAGCGTCTTGCTGTAACAATTTTTGGCTATATACTGAATCCTCTTAAAGATATTGGAATCGGAATTATTAAATATATTCCCAATTTATTTACCATCATTGTCATCATTGCTGTTACCCGTTATGTGATCAAGGCGCTAAAGTATCTTTCTGTTCAAATTGCCAAAGGCAAACTGGTAATACCCGGTTTCTATGCCGACTGGGCGGAACCAACCTGTAGAATTCTCCAGGTGCTGCTCTGGGCCTTTACCGTAGCGATAGTATATCCCTATCTTCCCGGATCGGAATCAAAGATATTCCAGGGGGTTTCGGTTTTTGTAGGCATTGTTTTTACCCTGGGGTCTTCAACCGCCGTTGGAAACCTTGTGGCAGGGTTGATGATTACCTATATGCGTCCCTTTAAAATCGGCGACCGCGTTCAAATTAAAGAGAGTACCGGTTTTGTGGTGGAAAAAACCCTGATGGTAGTACGGCTGAAAACCCACAAAAACGAATATGTTACTTTTCCCAATTTGATAATACTTGGTTCCGCCATAATCAACTACAATACCTCATCCGATGAAGATGCCGAGGGCCTGATTCTTAATACCGAAGTTACCTTTGGTTATGCGACACCCTGGCAGACCGTTCACGAGATTTTAATAAATGCGGCTCTTGCAACCAGTCATGTACTGAAAAATCCCAAACCCTTTGTATTACAGACCAGTTTGGATGATTTTTACGCGCGTTACCAGATTAACTGTTATACAAAAAATGTTGAAATGATTCCCAAAATTTATACACAGCTCTACGAAAATATACAAAATGGTTTTCATGAAGCGGGTCTTGACATGACCGCACCCCATTATGAAGTTTCCATGGTCAAAAAAAGCTAAAAGATTTGGTTCGGGAAGAGATTTACCACGGAGTTACTGTGTATTTAAATAAAAATTCTAAACTTATTATTATTTAAAATAAATGCAGACTGTGGAGAAAATTTACTAAATATTGATGAATTTTTTGAACTTGAAATAGTTGATAACAGCGAAAAACCGTCGCCAATTATAGGCGGATACTCTTATAATTACTTTGTTGTATCTAATTATAGTATGTTTGAAAAAATTATAAAACCATATTTTAAAGTTGATTTTGTTTCCGGAATAACAGATAATTATTTTTCTAATAATAATTTATTAATTATTATAATATCATTTCCGGACGGGATTGTACTAAAAAATGAGAAATTAGTTAAAAATAAAAATAATATATATAATTTTAATGTAGAAGAATGGTATCCCGGTAAACCATCATGGTTAAGGACAAGATGTTTGCATGATCGAATATATATTTTTCAAATTGGTATAAAATAATATTTGTAATAAAAAATACGGGTGCACTGCATATAACAGGACTGTAAACACTTCACCGCCATTCGGTGGCGAGGCTACACAAAAGTTGCAGCCGGAACGTTTTGTGCAATGGCGCAAAAAATAGATAGTTTACATATAATACTTGACAAAAGGAAAATATTGATTTAATTTTAGATTATGAAGAAGGATTATATGAACAAACTAAATATACTCTCTATTGTTTTTATTCTTGCATTATTATTTATTTCTTGTCAGAAAAAAAATAGTAATGATCAAGGAGAAAACAATATTGATCACAAAAAAATTTATGAAATTTTATTGAATGACAAAAAGTATGATGAATTATATGATCATTTACAAATGTGGGAAACAAAAGAACCAGAAAATCCCGAAATATATATAGCTTATTTTAATTATTATATTCATAAGGATAGATTTTCTGGTGTCTCAATTGATATGGAAAGAAAAGGAGATGGCCCTACATTGCAAATGAATGATCCAAAAACGGGGGAAATTGTTGGTTATCTAAATGACTCTGTGGTATATAACAATAATGATATTATTATAGCAGTAGAATATCTTGATAAAGGATTAAGTATTGCCCCCAACCGTTTGGATATGCATTTTGGGAAAATTCATATTTTAAATGAAATTAAGTATTATAAAGAAGCTGGAAATGAATTATATGGAACTCTTGAAATTTCTAAAATAATAAGTAATAACTGGTTATGGTCTAACAATGAAAAAATAGAAGATGAAGAATCTTTTTTCTTAAATTGCATAAACAATTATTACAGTTTTTGGTTAAATGAACAAACAGAAGAATCATTGAATCAAACAAAACAATGTGCCGAAAAGCAAATCGAATTATATTCAGATAATATCTTTGCATATAATTACCTAGCATTATATTATACTGTTAAAAGTCAACTTCGAGAAGCATTGAAATGTTTTTTACAAGCTGAAAAAATAAATCCTAATGATTGTATTGTTTTGACAAATATTGGACGGATATATTTAAATATCAATGATAAACAAAAAGCGGATGAATATTTTAGAAAGGTTTTACAAATTGGAAGTGAACAAGATAAACAATATGCACAATATTTCTTAAATCAGTTGTAAAAGCGCCACTGCACATAACAGGGACTGTAAACGCGCCAAGGCATTATACGTCATTTTTCCGTTTCGGACTTGCCGGCAGTCCGGTACACAAAAACATAATCAAGAAACGATATAACCGAAAATAACACGGATAGGTAAAAAATGACGATGGCGGTGATTTTTAATGCCGGCTGTAAAAAGACGAATATGCCCAAACGGTACAGACCAATATAGAGCAGAACCGTTGACGCCGCCACAATATAGGTAACGGTTTTTACTTTGCCGCTGGTACGGGCGCCCATTGCGATGCCTTTTTTCAGCATAAGGTTACGGATAAACAGTATGCCGAATTCACGGTACAGTATCACCAGAAACAATACTGCCGGAATGATGCCGTCAATAACAAAGCAGAGGAAGCAGGTTATCTGCATCAAGGTGTCGGCAAAGGGGTCAATGAGTTTGCCAAAATCAGTGGTCTGTTTCAGGCGGCGGGCTGCCATACCATCAAACATATCGGTAATTTCCGAAACAAAAAAAATTGACCAAATCAGCGCTACGCTCAGAATGGCATTATCAATAAATTGTGTGGACAGAATGTATGCAACAAAAAACAGCGGGGCGAGAATAATACGAAAAAGACTTAATTTGTTGGCAAGGTTCATAATTCAGTATGGAACACCGGCGATAAAATGTCAATGATACAATTCGCCATATTTCCCTTCGATGTATTCCAGAAACGGCTCAACCCGCAGCGGCTCTCCGGTAACTTTTTGCAGCAATTCCGCCGGTTCCAGGCGGCAACCCCAGCGGTAAATGGTGTCCTTCAACCATGTATGAATTTGCCCGAAATTTCCCGCAGCAATCAGGTTGTCAAATGCGGGAATATCCTGCCTGAGTTTACGGGTAAATTGCAGGCCGTAAAGGTTGCCCAGCACATAGCTGGGAAAATAGCCAAAAGAACCCATCGACCAGTGAATGTCCTGCAAAACGCCGTCCGCATCGGATCGGGGACTTGAAGCGTCAATCTCAATGCCCAGATACTCTTTGGTTTTTTCACGCCAGGCGGCGGGAAGTTCTTCCGGCTCAAGAGCGCCCGCGATAAGCTGTTGTTCCAGTTCAAAGCGAAGGATGACATGAAGAGAGTAACTTACCTCGTCGGCGTCAACACGGATAAGTGAAGGCTTGACCTCGTTTACCGCACGATACCAATGTCCGGCGCTTACACCGGCAAACTGCTCCGGAAAAAAATTCTGTAACAGGGGAAAGAGGCCATCCCAAAAGGGGCGGCTGCGTCCAATGACATTTTCCCAAAAACGGGACTGCGATTCATGGATAGCCATTGAAGCGCCGTCGGCAAGGCATGCGCCCCGCAGTTCCGGCGGGAAACCCATTTCATACAGGGCGTGGCCGGATTCATGGATAACCGAAAAAAGGCCGGAAAGCAGGTTATGGGGAAAATAACGGGTAGTGATGCGGATATCATCCGAACCGAGGGTGATGGTAAAAGGATGGGCGCTGGTATCCAGCCTTCCGCGCCGACGATTAAAGCCGATATAGTCCATGAGTTTTTGATTAAAAGCGGCCTGCTGTTCAATGGGAAATGATTGTTTCAGAAAAGAAGTATCCGGCGGGGTACAGCCCTGAATTTTTTTGAGTAAAGCCGCAAGCCTGTTCCGCAGCACGGCAAACAGCACGCCGATTTCCGCCTCACCCATACCCGGCTCGTAAATATCCAGCAAACCGTCATACCGGGTTGAAGAACCGCTGCCAAAGCCCCAATATTCGGCTTTTGCGCGGGCAATGCCGATCATGGTTCTCAAGTGGGGCAAAAAAGCGGCAAAATCATTGTTTTGCCGGGCTGCAGCCCATGCCGCTTGGGAAAGCCCCTCCGCCCGCGCTGAAGCAGTGACAAAATCCGGCGGAAGTTTTACCGCGCGGTCATAACGGCGGCGCATTACCCGCAAAAAGTCACGTTCAAGCGCAGGGAGGCTTGCATCGCCGCGGGGATTTTCGGCGCTTGACCCCGCTTCGGCAAGCAGTTTCCCCGTTTCCGGCTCTGTAAGCCGCCGGTGGGCAATACCTTCAAGCAAAGCAAGCTGTTCAGCGCGTTCTTCCACTCCTTCAGGGGGCAAATAGGTCTCCTGATCCCACTGGAGCGCCGCTATTGTCCTTTCCAAATGGCGGTATTCCCGGTCAATGGCATGAAGTTTCTCCATACCATAAATGTAATAATTATGGACAATATGGTAAAGTCTTTATATAATTAATATGTAATATGAGAATTATTGCTGAGAAACGGTGATGGATCAAATTGTAAAACATTTGTTTATTATTAATCCCCGGTCGTTCTGGAAAAAAACGTATCAGAATCAGATAGTTGTTGGAATACACAAGTTCTTCAAGGAAATGAATAACAGCGAATATGATATTCATGTTTCACAATTTCCCCGGGACGCAGTAGGTTTTATCCCTTTATTTGCCAAAGACCTTCCCGATACAACGATTCTCAGGGTATATGCGGTGGGCGGCGACGGGATTCTGTTTGACTGCTTGAACGGTATTATAGGGCTCAAAAATGTTGAACTTGCCGCCATACCCTACGGATATACCAATAATTTTATACGGGGGTTTGATAAAAATGAAAAAAATTTGTTTCGCCTTATGTCCCAGCAGTATAACGCCCCGGCGATACCTATGGATATTATGCGCTGCGGAAACAACTATGCCCTGAATCACTGCGTTGTCGGTATTGAAGCGGAAACGGTACAACGCGCCGCAAAGATACGGGAACGAAAGGAAAAAGGTCATTTTCTGAATCGATGGCTGTCCAGGCGGTGGTACACGCTGTTTTATTATGCGGGCGGTCTTGGCGCCTGTAGCAATAAAAAGCTGCTGAATCAGCGGTATGAGGCAAATATTGACGGGGAAAAACTCACCGGCGCCTATCAGGGTATTTCCATTTTTAACAGTCCGTATTATGGCGGTAATTTACACCCGGTAAACAATGCGATGCCCAACGATGGTATTTTGGATATGCTTACTCTCCGAAGCCACAGTGTTTTTCAAACCTGCTGCTTGTTTCCTTTCTATGTATCAGGCCATTACAAAATGTTTCCGCGGAATTTTACCCTGAAACGGGGAAGAAAAATCAAGATTCACTCCGAAAATATTTTATTGATCAGTATGGATGGCATAATCTTTTTTGAATCTGAACTCGATGTGGAAATACTGCCCGCCGCAATAAAATTTGTAGATGCCAGCAAGCATGGATACAAGGGGTGGCGGCCATGAGAGAATCCGGTAACGCCAGTTATTTCCGCGCTTTTTTGGTAGTCATAATTACCCTGATTGTTTTTTCAGTTTTCTTTTTGCTGGAGGCCGCCGCACAGGGCTTGATGAATCTGATAATCACATCAGTGTTTCTGGCTTTTGTCTTTTTTTTAATTATCATTATGCACAACCGGGATCAGACCGCAACAGAAGCTTTTTCCGTACCCTTCATTCTTTTTCTGGCAAATACTTTCAGATGCTTTATAACAAATGATTATTCAAATTATTTTTCTCTCTGCCTGGGAATAAGCTGTCTTGGGGCATTGTTCTTCAACAGGCGGGAATTGGTAAGATTTATTTTCATTTCTACTTTGATTATCGGTGCGCAGATCGTGTTCCGTATCCCGTTGAAAAAACCGGATCAGGATGGCATTACCGCGATGACCGTATCAGAAATGCTGTTTGGCTGGTTTATTTTTCTGGCTGGTTCTGTTTCCGTTTATTTGGTAACGAATTTTGCCGAAGACAAAAATAACGATGCCAAAAAAGCCCGTGATTATTTTGTTGGGGCGCTTTCTTCAACACCCGACCCGATGCTTCTGCTGGATTCCCTGAACAGGGTGACCTATATCAGTAATTCATTTATGAAAATGATACACATAGAAAGGGCTTCTCATGCCAAAGGCAGGCCGGTGTTTGATCTGCTGAAAGAACAAAACCTTAAAGATTTATTCTATGAACTTTTGGAAAAAGGGGACTCCTGCCATACTGCCCGCGAAGTCATTCTTGACGGGCAGCAGTATTTTTTTGAAATAGTAGTTTCCAAATTTTCCAGCGAATCCAGGGGATGTTTGATTAATATTGTTAATATAACTCCGGTAATGAAAGCAAAATTCGAGGCCGAGGCCGCTTCCCGTTCCAAGAGCGCGTTTCTTGCCACCATGAGTCATGAAATCCGCACACCGTTAAACGCAATTATCGGACTTTCGGATATTGAGCTTCAGAAAGAGCTGCCTGCGGAAGCTCGTACAAATCTGGAAAAAATTCATAATTCCGGCGACAGCCTCCTGGCCATTATCAACGATATTCTGGATATTTCAAAAATCGAAACGGGAAACTTTGAGATGGTTCCGGTGGATTACGATATGCCGAGTCTGGTGAATGATACAGTGCAGTTGAATATTGTGCGTATTGGATCAAAAAGTTTGACATTCAAACTCAATATGGATGAAACCATACCGATAAGATTATTTGGCGATGAGCTGCGGATTAAGCAGATTCTCAATAATCTTCTTTCCAATGCCTTTAAGTACACCGAGAAGGGAAGCGTGACATTATCCATTTCCTGGGAAAAACGGGGAGACGATGCCTGGGTTGTCTTTGCGATACAGGATACCGGACAGGGTATGAAACAGCAGGATATTCCCAAATTGTTTTCAGAATACCGCCAGCTTGACGCGAAGGCGAACCGTCATATTGAAGGAACGGGACTTGGCCTGTCCATTACCAAAAATTTGGTGTCATTAATGGAGGGGAAAATCGGTGTGGAAAGCGAATACGGCAAAGGTTCTACCTTTACCGTGCAGATTCTCCAGCGGATTGTCGATGAAACTCCTATCGGGGAAAAAATAGCGCATAACCTGGAATCATTTCGTTTTAAGGATGTTTACCGCAGCCAGAGTCTACGGCTGGCGCGGAGTTATATGCCCTATGGCAAGGTGCTGGTGGTGGACGATGTAGAGACCAATCTGGATGTCGCCAAAGGGCTGATGTTGCCTTACGGCCTTTCCATTGATACTGCCTTAAGCGGCCAGGAGGCGATTGAAAAAATTCAGGCTGCCGGAAAGAAAGACGAATCTTTCCGCTACGATGTAATTTTTATGGATCACATGATGCCGGGGATGGATGGCCTGGAAGCGGTACGGATAATCCGCACTGAGCTTCCCGGTAATTATGGCCGGACTGTACCCATTATCGCACTCACTGCCAACGCCTTGACCGGAAATGAAAAAATGTTCCTTGTTCATGGTTGTAATGCCTTTATTTCCAAACCGATTGACATTATGCAGCTTGATACGGCCCTGAATACCTGGGTACGGGATAAACAGAGCGCGGAAACCCTCAGAAAGGCGGAAATGGAACTGACCAGAACCAAAAAGGATGAGCCGGATATTTCCGGTATACTGGACAATATAACAGTAGCAGGTATTGATATTGTTCAGGGCCGGGACCGGTACAACGGCGAAACCGCATACTTGGAAATACTTCGTTCCTGGTGTCTGCATACCCCGGCTCTGCTGGAAAAACTGAGAGGGCTTTCTCCCGACAATTTGCCGGATTATTCCGTCACGGTACACGGGCTTAAAGGTTCCAGTTATGGGATTTTTGCCAATGACATTGGAAAGAAAGCGGAAGAACTGGAAGGTTTTGCCAAAGCCGGAGATTTCTCAAACGTTCAGGCGGGAAATACAGCGTTTATTGTAATGGCAGAGTCACTGCTGGCGGACCTGAAGGAACTGCTGGAAAAAGCCGCCGCCGGGAAAAGGGCACAACATAAAATTAGTTCGCCGGACCCTGCCTTGCTTGCCAAATTACTGGACGCAACAAAACGTTACAAATCAACGCTTATGGAAGAAATTTTAGCCGATATTGAATCGTATGATTATGAATCCGGCGGAGAACTGGTACTCTGGCTGCGCGAGCAGATGGATAATCTTGAATATGACGCAATCTGCAGCCGGCTGGAAACAATGGCAAGTTAAGGTGAAATGATGAAATCAATATTGATTGTGGATGATAATTTAGTTAGTCTCAAACAAATCAGCGCCCAGCTTGCGAAAGATTACGAAATATCTCTGGCAAAATCCGGAGAACTGGCGCTGCAAATCTGCGCACAGGAAAAGCCCGATCTGATTCTGCTGGATGTGGAGATGCCCGGCATGGATGGCTTTGCGACCATCGCCCGTCTGAAAGAAGACCCCCAGTTACAGCATATTCCGGTTATTTTTCTGACCGGCAATCATGACACCGGAACAGAGCTTAAATGCCTGGAATCGGGGGCAATGGACTTTATCACCAAACCCGCCAATGTTGATATTTTGCACCACCGGATAGAAATGCACCTCCAGTTTGCCGCTTATCAACTCCAGCTGGAACACGCGGTAAAGGAACTGGAAGACAATATCGGCATTTCCTTTGCAGAACTCCTGGAATGTAAAGATTACAATCTAGCCGACCATGTACTGCGTACCGGTGAGTATGTGGAGCTATTGATGAAAGAATTAATCGAGGAAGGTTCTTTTGGAAATGAAATCACTGTTGAAGATATAAGCGTCATGAAGCGGGCCGTTCCGTTCCATGACATCGGAAAAATCGGAGTAAGCGATATTATTTTGCTCAAAAAATCTTCTTTGACAGAAATGGAATATCAGGAAATTTGCAAACATACCACAATCGGCGCCAGGGTACTCAAGACTATTTATGAACGTACACCAAATCAGGATTATCTGAAAATGGCCATAACCATTGCCGAAGGCCATCATGAACACTATGACGGGACAGGTTATCCGCAGGGCCTTAAAGGAGATAATATACCCCTGTGCTGCCGGATTATGGCAGTAGCCAATGTATACGATGCCTGTGTTACCGACCGGGTTTACCGGAACAAACTTTCACATGATGAGGTATGCGAGGTAATTCTTGCCGGACGGGGTACGGAATTTGATCCGCGGATTGTGGACGCATTTGACAAGGTACGGGATAAATTTGCCTCTATACAGGTATCGGCCAAATTTTCATTAATAGACAAGGGATGGAGCTTTTACAATGAAGCGAATATTGGTGATTGACGACGATCTTGCGGTTCTTAAGCAAGTCTCCGCGTATCTTGCCGATGATTATGAAGTTTCATCGGCAATGTCCGGGAATCTGGCCCTGCAAGTCTGTATAAAAGAAAGGCCGGACCTTATTCTGCTGGATATTGAAATGACGAACACGGACAGTTTTGATATCATGTCCCAACTCAAGCGAAACCCCTATCTGGACCGGATACCGGTAATTTTTCTCGCTGCCGGTCACAATGCGGAAGTCGAGATACACGCCCTGGAATCGGGGGCCAGGGATTTAATAGCAAAGCCCGTGGAAAAAAGCATCCTGCTCCACAGGATAGAATTACACCTGCGCTTTATTTCCTATCAGGTACAAACCGAACAAACGGTTGTGACCCTGTCTGACAGCATTGCCGCTTCATTTGCCGAAATGATAGAATGCCGTGATAAAGATACCGGCGGCCATGTAATACGCACTTCAAAATATGTTGACATTTTGGGCAAAGAATTGATAAACCAGGGCTTTTTCTCCGATGAGCTTAATCCTGCGGAATTACAGATGATGGTACGGGCGGCTCCACTCCATGATATAGGAAAAATCGCCATAAGTGACCGTATACTGCTTAAAGCCGGACAGCTTGACGATACGGAATTTTCCGTAATGAAACGTCATTCGGAAATAGGGGCGACAATCCTGAAACGGATGTACCAGCGGATGCCTGCCCAGCACTATCTCCGTTATGCCAGCCTTATTGCCGGCTCCCATCATGAACGCTATAACGGTAAAGGTTATCCCCAGGGCCTTGCAGGGGATATAATACCGCTCTGCGGGCGAATCATGGCAGTAGCGGATGTTTA
>JAIRRB010000188.1 GCA_031256195.1 Treponema sp. | reverse complement strand
CACAATATATTACTATTTTAATAATATATTATTATGATTACTGTTGCCGTTATCAGCAACCATGAAGATGACATCAGAACCATAAGCGCCCTGCTGACAGAACAGAATGATTTTCACATAACGAGCACCGGCAAAGACGGTTATGATGCGCTCAGATCGGCAAAGACCCAGCGCCCCGACATCATCATCATGGATTTCAGTATGACGGATATTGACAGCCCTGAGCTTGCGCCCATTATCAAGCGCAACTCCCCATCAACCGCGCTTATCGTACTCTGTTCCCATAATGAACAAGATACCGTGACCAGAGCCTTTAATGCGGGAATTTCCGGCTATCTGCTCAGACAGGACGGCTTTACCCATCTTGCCTCATCGGTACGCAGTGTTTTTTACGGGGGCCTGTACATCAGTAAATCGGTCAAAAACCACACGCTGAATCGCCTTTCCACGCCAGCAGAAATATTCCCGGCGGAACCCGGCATTTCCCGGCATTTTTTTTCCTCCACGGAGCAAGGTATCTTTTACGGCATTAGCCGCGGCTGCACAGACCGGGAAATCGCCAGAAACCTCAACATCAGCATTGGTTCAGTCCGCAACTGTATAAATCAGGTAAAGAAAAAAACCGGCCTGCATAATCGCACACAAATAACCATTTACGCCCTATTCAGCGGAATAATAAACATTGGAAAGATAAAGGATGCGTTTTTGGAGACAGGGAGCGGGGATGGTTACTATGCTTGAAGCCCGATAGGGCATCCTTGATGCCGCCGATAGGCGGATGCCTTGTTTACCCCCCAATTTCCCCCCAAAACCCTCTTGTAATTTTTTTCTAAATTTACCATAATATTCCCCAATGAGGCCAAAAGCCCTCTCTCATTTGCTGTGCATAACGGGTGGAAACGGTTTTTACGTTGTAAAAGCCATCTATCTTTTATATTACTCCGTTGGAGTAAATTCTGCCCAAAAAGGGTAGGTAAAGCTTCGTGATTATCTGCCATAGGGGCAGGAATCACAAAAAGGAGAGTTCTATGAAGAACTTTTTCAAACTTTTAGGGATTATCGCTCTCGTAGCGGTAGTCGTCACAATGACAGGATGTGTTACTGCAAGCTCAGTCGGCGGAACAGCTGATCCTCACGGCCTTTTTGGCGGCGGCGGCGGCAAAAGAGCGGTCACCGCTTCTGCGGAGGAGATAGCGTCCTATTCGGTCATTCTTGGACTTTTTGATTCAGGATATGAAAGCTATGTTAGCGCAGTCAAGAAAGCTGAAGCTGAAGGTAAATTAATTACAACAACAAAGACATGGTACCTCGGCATCTTCAACAAAATCACGGCTTTTGCTCAAACTAAATAAGCGCCAAAAAGCTCTAGTGACGAGAAAACACAACGAGTGATTGTAAGCAAAGGGTACATACCCTTTGCTTACAATCAAAAGACTACCCTATAACTGTCTGTATATTTTATTATTTACTTATTATTATATCTCTATATATATTAAGTCTTTCCTTATTTTATATCCATTATTTTCCCAAAATATATTTTCTGTTTTGTTTTCCTTAAATTTATTATTTCATTATAATCTTTTATAACCATTGTTCTAATTTTATACATTGTATTTCGCCTAACTTCAGTTACCCGTAAATATGTTCCAGACCGTGCAGCAGTTCCAGGGCCTGGTCTTTGCATTTGCCGCAGACAGTGCCGATTTTGGTGGCCTGTTGTAAAGATTCCCAGGTACGGGCGCCGCTCTGAAAGGCGTTTTCAATGTCCTTGTCGGTGATGCCCAGGCAATGACAGATTTCAACAGCCGCTTCCTTGAGCGTTCCCGTTCTGCCGGTTTGGGCGAGGTAGTCGTCAATGGCGGCGCGGAGGGCCTTGTCGCCCAGCACCGAACAATGGATTTTAAACGCGGGCAGGCCGCCGAGTTGTGCGACAAGGTCTTCCGGCCTTATTTTGTAGGCATCCTCTATCCTCATGCCTTTAATCATTTCCGAAAGCATACTGGTAGAGGCAATGGCGCTGGCGCATCCGTAGGTTTTCCAGCGCACATCGGTAATAACATCATTATCAATTTTCAGGAGCATCAGCATCTGATCTCCGCATTTGATGTTTCCCGTTTGCCCTCTGGCATTCGCGGCAAAAACCGACTCGTCTTCCAAAAGGACATTCCGGGGGGTGGTAAAATGTTCCTTAACCGTGTCTGAATACAACCAATCAGGCATAATAGCTCCTTATATAATAGACGACATTGCCCGCAGCCGGGCGATTATGGGCGGCAGGGTTTTAACAATATAATCAATATCATCCGCGGTGATTCCCCATCCCAGGCTAAAACGGATTGAACCGTGGGCCAGTTCCGGCCCCACTCCTGTCGCCATAAGTACATGGGACGGTTCAAGACTCCCCGATGCGCAGGCCGATCCGGTTGACGCTTCTATTCCCATCATATCCATGGAAAGGAGTATCGCCTCGCCTTCCGCGCCGGGAAATGAAACATTTAAGGTATTGGGCAGTACGTCTGTTGG
>JAIRRB010000176.1 GCA_031256195.1 Treponema sp. | reverse complement strand
GCGGCCGTTTTGCGCAAATCGCCCACTGTTTTCCGCTGGAGGATAACCAGCCGGAATATGGCCGCCTCAATAAGGCTGTACAAATAGTCATCGGTTGCTTTAATATTGACCGTTTTGAGTTCATCCAGTTTTATGCCTTCAATTACCATGGATGCCAGAATGTGCCGCAATTTGAGCGTACGGCGGCGGACAATCTGTTCCGGGTCGGCATTGCTTTTTGAAAGATGGATGAGGTAATCAAGCGTTACCGAGAGCAGGCGGCGGTTTTCTTCAAGCTGCCTGAAAATATCCAGCAAAACCCTGGTTATTTTTTCAATGCTGCCCAGCGATGCGTCACAGCGGATACGCTGTATGCCTTCATCAACTTTGACCAAAAGCAGTTTTATGCTGTAGGTAAAAATTTCTTTTTTATTTTTGAAATAGGTATACAGCGTTGTGCGGGTAATGCCGCAATAATCGGCTATTTTCTGAAAAGTGGTATTCTCAAAACCCTCATCAACAAAAACATACAGGGCCTTTTCAAGAATTTTTTTTCGCCGTTTTTCATGTTCCACCACAATAGACATTCTTCTCTCCTTAATTGAGGCTGTCCCAAAACTTCAGTTTTTGGGACAGTTACCTTAGATTTATATGGAAAAAACGGCTGTAAGACGTTTTTTCAAAGAGCTTGTCACAAAACTAACCGAGTTTTGGGGCAAGCTCAATCTACAACCCCTCGTACTGAAAAAAATATGCGGGAATGGGGCCGCCCTGTATTTCCCGGCAGGAATGCGCTTTTCTGCCAAAAAACGATTCAAAACCCGGATGGTCGGTTATGAGCGCCAGTTTCCATTGGGAGAAATGCCGTCCCAGCGTTCCCATTTCCCCATACAGGCGCTCTGAGGCCGCCTGATCCCCCAGCCGTTTTCCGTAAGGGGGATTGGTAACAATAAAGCCGCAGGGGCCGTCCGCCGGCGCGTTCTCGGCTGCGGCGGCAAAGGGCGGCTGCGCCCCGCGCAGGGGCAGCGTCCTGACAAGGGGATACGGCTCTTCCTGCCGGTTCTGCGCCGTGAGCCCGGACAAATCCCGCGCCCGTTTCAGATTCACTATGGCAAGCGCCGCTACGGAGGCGTCTTCATCGCTGCCGGCAATGCGAATCGTCCGCTCAAAATTAACTTTACCCCGCAGTTCATTACGGACCGTTTCCTCAATTTTGTTATCTGCAATGAGCAAATCGTTCAGGGCAAAATTCCTGCCCAGCCCCGGCGCCATATCCCAGGCATACATAAACGCTTCGGTTAGAATAGTGCCCGAACCGCAGAAAGGGTCGTACAGCGGGTACTTCCGTTTCCAGCCTGAAAGCAGGAGCATTGCCGCCGCGGTTGTTTCCCGCAGGGGGGCAATGCCGCCCTCTTTCCGGTAACCCCGCTTAAACAGCGGCTCCCCGCTTAAATCCAGCAGCAGGGAAACCATGTCCTTCTCAACATAGACGCGAATTTCCGCCGTTGTACCGCTGGTATCAGGCAGCCGCGCCAGCCCGTGCGCCCTGCACAGCCGCTGCGCCGCCGCCTTGTGTACCACCGACTGTATGCTGGTCTCCGCTTTAAGCCGCGAACGGTTAGAGCGAACCTTGGCGACTTTTAGGCCCATCTGCGCCGGAATCATCTGTTCCCACGCGACGGCCTCTGTCCCTTCAAACAATGCGTCAAAATCGGCGGCGGAAAAACTGGCTGTTTCCAACAGCACGCGGTCGGCGGCCCTTAAAGCCATGAGGGAGCGGTACAGCCCCGCCGTATCCACCCGAAAACGAACCCTGCCAAAACCGGAATCGGTAACGGCCAGCCCCAGCTTTTTAACTTCGTTTGAGACCGCTTTTTCCGCGCCCACCGCGCAGAGCGCAACAGCAGTATACCCGGCGTCCGTTTCTTCCACTTTTTGAGTATAGCATATTGGTACTATTTCTCACAGAGGCGGGGCATTTGCACACTATTCGCTGAATTCCGCGCCTCTTGCCGCTATTCCTTATACGCTTTGAATACCGCCTCAACCGTTTGCATCACATCGTTCTGCAGCCGATCCAGCATATTCTGATGATCCGCCGACATTACCTCCTGCCGGAACAGGTCGTACAGTTCAACCCCCAGCCCATTGGCAATGCCGGATATGGTTTCCGAAGTAGGATACTTAATGCCTCGCTCGATTTTGCTGAGAAAAGTAATTGAAATGTTCGCTTTTTCTGCAAGCGCCGCCTGTGATAACTGCCGCTGTTTCCGGTAAAATTGAACCCTTTTGCCCAGAAGCGTCCGCACATCCTGCCCGTTCATCATTGCTCTAAAACGCCCCTATAATACCCTTTTTTATTGAACCATAGGGGGTAAATACTTGACAAAACCCCATAGGTCTTTATAATATTTCCCATAGGGACAATTTAGGATTTATGCGCCATAAAATCTGGTAGGCTCTTGACTAGGACTTTCTGAAAAAAGAGAGTGTAAGTCTATGCTACAAAACAAAATAAGCACGCAAAAACATAATAAAATTTTTGCGTGTTTTTGTACAGGGAAGGTTTTAA
>JAIRRB010000154.1 GCA_031256195.1 Treponema sp. | reverse complement strand
GACCCGGATAATCTCTATTCCGCTCTGGTGATTAACAAGGGCAGCCATGCGGGAGTTGCGCGGGATATGGCGGTTATTGCCTGGCAGGGAGGCAGTCAGGCGCTGGTGGGCAAGGTTATTCAGGTAAGGACTTTTGAAAGCTTGGTCATGCCCCTGTATGATTCCAGCCTGCTTGCCGCTTCCCGTTTTGCCGCTTCCCGTTATGAGGGTATTGTCGAGGGGCAGGGCAATCCCGATTTACCCCTCAGGATGCGCTTTATCCCCAAAAGGGCCAGAGATATGATAAGCCAGGGCGATATGGTTGTTTCCAGCGGTATGGGCGGAGTGTATCCGCCGGATATCAATATAGGCAGGATAAGCAGCGTATCCTCCCATGAATATGAAATTTCAATGGAAGCGGAACTGGAGCCGCTGATTGATTTTTCCCGCCTTGAATATGTGTTTGTAATTGAGGAAAGGGACAGCAATGATTAAAAACGTAATCTGGACGGTTATTTTCGGCACGGTGGCGGCTGTCCTCCAATCGACCCTGCTTTCCCGCCTTGCCCTGTACCGCGCCGTTCCCGATATTGCTCTGGGGATTATCGTCTACTCCGCTTACGTCAACGGTACAATGACCGGGCAGCTTTCCGGTTTCCTGTACGGAATAGCGCTCGACTTCCTTTCCGCCGCCCCCCTCGGCCTTAATGCCTTTGTCCGCACCATCATCGGCGCGTTAACAGGCCTGATGAAAGAAACATTCTTTCTGGATGTTTTTCTGCTTCCCATGTTCCTCTGCGCCGCCGCGACTCTCATCAAGGCGCTGCTCCTCTTTTTGCTCAGCCTGTTGATGGCCGGCGTAATTCCGTCTTACCCGCTTGCGTCCCCCCTTCTGTGGACGGAACTGGCCATGAACACTTTTATAGCGCCCTTCCTCTTTGCCTTTCTCAAGCGTTTCAATTCCCTGCTGACCAGAGGAGGCGCAATCTGATGCCTTCCTATGGTGACGATTCCCGGCAGAGCAGGCCGGAGTCCCGCATCGGCCTGCTGCGGATTTTGTTTATTGCGTTGTTTTGCGTTTACGGCCTGCGCCTGTTTAATATGCAGATACTTTCCGGCGAGCAGTACCGTTCCCATGCCCATGACATTTCCCGCCGTACGGAAATACTGCCGTCCCAGCGGGGGGAAATTTATGACCGCAGCTACACTCAGGCTCTGGCGCTGAATGCCGATTCTTTTGCGGTCAGTATTGTTCCCGGCGAGGTTCCCCACGGTCAAATACCGGAACTGATAGCCAGTGTCGCCGCGATTCTTGAAATTCCCGCAAACGAGATAGACTCAAAAATACCGCCGCGGTACTACCATCTGTACCAGCCGGTTGAGATAGCGATAAATGTCCCCTACCGGCTGATAGCCGTCCTTGCCGAGCGGAAAGATTCCCTGCCGGGCGTTTCATGGAACAGCAAGCCGGTACGCAACTATGTTGGTGTGGGAAGCCTTTCCCATATTGTAGGATATGTCGGCGACATAACCAGAGATGAACTGACCCAACTGTATAATCAGGGTTACCATCAGGGAGATGTAATCGGCAAAACGGGGATAGAGCGCCAGTATGACAGTCTGCTCAAGGGAAAAGAAGGCAGCGAAACCAGAACGGTCGATGTCCGGGGCAGAAGGGTTTCCGGTCAGGGGGAGCGTGTTCCTCCCGAAATGGGAAAAAATCTGGTGCTGACCATTGACCGGCGGATTCAAACACTGGCGGAACAGGCGCTGGGAGAGCGGATTGGCGCCGTGGTGGTGATGCGTCCTTCAACGGGGGAAATACTTGCTCTGGTTTCATATCCCTGGTATGACCCCAATATTTTTACCAGAGGGGAACGCAATGTGTATCAGACTCTGGTCAATGACCCCAACAAGCCGTTTCTCAACAGGGTCATACAGTCAAGTTACCCCCCCGCCTCAACTTTTAAGGTGGTAATGACTACGGGGATACTGGCGGAAAACGCTTTCCCGACAGACCGGTTAGTAGACTGTCCCGGCGAAATTGAATACGGCAACCGGCAATGGCGCTGCCATGTACGCCGCCCCGGACACGGGCGAATGAACCTGCACCGGGCAATGGCCCAGTCATGCGACATTTATTATTGGCAGGTAGGGCGCGATGCTCTGGGGGTGGAACGGATTGTTTCATACGCCAAAGATTACGGTTTTGGAACCGCGACCGGCATTGACCTTCCCGGCGAAATAGAGGGCTTTATTCCCACCCCTCAGTGGAAAACCCGGCGTTTCCATGAAAAGTGGCTGGGCGGCGATACCATGAATATGTCCATCGGGCAGGGTTATACCCTGGTAACGCCAATCCAGATGGCCAATATGGTGTCCATGGTGGTGAATAACGGCAAGGTATACAAACCCTATGTTCTCAAGGAAGTGAGGGACCCGGTTTCGGGGGCGATAGAACACCAGACGCTGCCGGAACTGCTTCATGAAAGCAACACCGATCCCAAAATTTTTGAATCGGTACGGCGGGATATGCGGGGGGTAATAAGCGAGGGAACCGCCCAATTCCCCCTGAATATCAGAACCGTTGAAATTGCCGGTAAAACGGGAACCGGCGAGATAGGCCTGCAGGACCGCTGGCATTCATGGTTTGCCGCCTATGCGCCCTATGTAACCGATAACCCCGAAGAACAAATTGTAGTGTCAATTATTGTAGAAGCGGCAAATAAATGGGAATGGTGGGCCCCCTATGCCTCGGCAATTATTTTTCAGGGGATTTTTGCGGAACAAACCTGCGATGAAGCGGTACAGAGTCTGGATCTGCGTTATTTGATGCCGGTACAGGGGCGCAGGGAATGAGGCTGAAAGATATACTTGAAATTGATTTTTTTATTCTCCTGCCGGTGATAGTGCTGATGGTATTTGGCATATTGTTCATTTATTCATCGGGAATAAGTTCCAGCAGCAGTCTGGCTTCCACTGAATATGTACGCCAGATTATATGGGCTTCTATCGGCCTGATCATTGCCCTGGTATTGGCTTTGGTCAATTACCGCCGCTTTTACGATATTGCGCTGTATCTATACCTCATTATCCTGATCCCCCTGTTGTATACCTGTGTCTTCGGACGGATGGTTCATGGCACCCGCTGGCTGAGAATAGGTATCTTCGGCATTCAGACATCAGAATTTGCAAAAATTGCCGCTATTATTTTTCTGGCCCGTTACCTGACGGATACCAGAATCAGCGGAAATGTTTTTGGCCGTTTTTTAACATCCTGCCTTATTGTACTCGTCCCCATGGGCATTGTGCTTGTTCAGCCGGACCTGGGTACCTCTCTGGTATTTATCCCTATTCTCCTCTCCATGACATTTGTCGCCGGCGTATCAACACGCTATATCTTTTTTTTAATTTCCTGTATTTTACTGACCGGCTTTCTGACGGTTCTGCCATTCTGGCAAACCTACATTTTACGGAGGTCCCTGCCCGCCATTGTCATGCTCACCAACCCCCGCCTTATCATTATTACCATTCTTGCTCTGGGCCTCATCATGACCATTGCCCTGTTTGGTTATCTGAAATACCGGAAACGGTATTTTTACTGGCTGCTGTATGCTACCGCCATTATTGTTTTATCGCTGGGCGCTTCCTACGCGGCGCGCAAGGTATTGAAAAATTACCAGATTATGCGGCTCATCGTATTTCTTGACCCCAATGTAGACCCGCGGGGCGCGGGCTGGAACATTATCCAGTCCGTTACCGCCATCGGCGCCGGCGGTTTTTCCGGCAAGGGGTATTTACAGGGTACGCAGAGTCATTACCGCTTCCTCCCCGAGCAGAGTACTGATTTTATTTTTTCGATATTTTCCGAAGAAGCGGGTTTTATCGGAGGGATTGCGGTTTTTGTTCTGTTTCTGATTATCTGCCTGCGTCTTTTGCGAATCATAAAAATGACCGCCGACCCCTTTGCCGCATATATCTGCGCCGGACTGGTAGGCGTATACAGTTTTCACTTTCTTGTTAATGTCGGCATGACTATGGGCATTATGCCGATTACCGGCATCCCCCTGCTGTTCATGTCATACGGAGGTTCTTCTTTAATTTCGGCAATGCTGGGAATAGGGCTGGCCATGAGCATATATGTCAGAAGGTATAACCATTAATACCGGATATGTCGATCCTGTTAATGATTTAGGGGCGCTTCTTCTGGAGGTACAAAAACCCGCCCGCTATTCCGGCGGCGAGTATGGCCGCCTCGCCCGCAAAGACGCTCCGCTGCAAACCCTTATCGCCTTTCCCGACCTTTACGAAATAGGAATGTCCAATCAGGCCCTGCGGATAATTTACAACGGCCTTAACCGGATTTCCGGCATTTCCTGTGACCGGGCCTTTGCCCCCGCGCCGGACTTTGAAGGACTGCTGCGGGACAGAGGCCTGCCGCTGTACGGCCTCGACACCGGCATCAGTTTAAAGAAACTCGACCTCCTGCTCTTTACCCTGGGTTATGAGTTGGGGATTTCCGGCATCCTTGCCATGCTTGACGTTTCCGGTATCCCCCTGCGCACAAACCAGCGCGGCGAATCTGACCCCCTGATACTGGCCGGAGGACCCGCCGTATCCAATCCCCTGCCCTACAGCGCCTTTATTGACGCTTTCTGGATAGGCGAAGCCGAAGCGGGTTTTTTTGATCTGGCACAGGAACTGCTCAAAATAAAAGAGGAAGGCGAAGGCAAGGCCGCCCTGTTTGAGCATATAAAAAAACATCCCCATATCTGGGTGAAGGGAAAGGAACGGGCTGTTCGCGCCGTTGATTTTTGTTTCGCCCGGCAGGATACAGCGCATTCAGAACCTGAACCTGCCGTATACCCCGTTCCCAGCATGAAAACAGTTCAGCACCACGGCATACTTGAAATCATGCGGGGGTGTCCCAATGGCTGCCGTTTTTGTCATGCGGGTTACTGGTATCGCCCGATGAGGCAAAAAACGCCGGAAACGCTTGTCCGCGAAGCCGATGCTTTTATCAGCCGGGGCGGTTACCGCGAGATAAGCCTTTCCTCGCTTTCCAGCGGAGACTATGCGGGCATTGGGGACCTTGTCGATACCCTGAACCGGCGCTTTTCCGGCAGGCACGTTTCGTTTCAACTGCCCTCACTGCGGGTATCAACGTTTTCCCTTTCCCTGCTGGAAAAAATTTCCCAAACACGCAAAAGCGGCCTGACCTTTGCCGTTGAAACCCCCCGCGAATTCTGGCAGTTGGCAATCAACAAACAGGTAACGGAAAATTCAGTTGTGGAGATTCTCAAAGAAGCGAAACGAAACGGCTGGCGCGGCGCAAAATTTTATTTTATGATTGGCCTGCCGGTTCCTCCGCTGCCGGAAGGGGCAGTATACTCCGAAGAAACTGAAATTGTTAATTTTATTACAACTGTCGCCCGCAAAACATCCATGCACTTCAATATTAATGTGGGGATATTTGTGCCCAAGCCCCATACACCCTACCAGTGGGCGCGGCAGATTGACCGCGAAAGCGCCGCCGCAAAACTTGATTTTATCCGCTCACGGCTAAAGCCTCTGGGCCACAAGGTCAGCATTTCCGATCCTCTGGTGTCAATGCTGGAAGGTATTTTAAGCCGGGGAGACGAGCGCGCGGGGGATTTGGTTGAGCATGCCTTCCGCGCGGGGAGCCGACTTGACGCATGGCAGGAATTTATCGCAAAAGACGCCTGGCAGGACATACTGGAAAAAAACGCGGCGCTTACCGGGGAATTTCTTGCCGCAAAGAATGTTGATGCCCCGCTGCCCTGGCGGCATATTATTTCCGGCGTTTCACCGGCATACCTACA
>JAIRRB010000100.1 GCA_031256195.1 Treponema sp. | reverse complement strand
TATTGAATCGGTACGGTTTATCTCCGCAACGCTTTTCAGGCATATTTTATCCGGCAGAATGTATTTATCAAGATCCGCCTTGTAATCCCGCCTTGTTTTTATCGCTATGTGTCCACCGGCCGCCCGTGTCCTTATTTCAAACGGATCATCGTCATTGCCAGTAAAGAAGTTTTTAGCGTATTCGCCTAACGCCGTATCGGAAAATCCCGCTATTGCAGATCGCCGCTGCCATTCCTTCCTTGCCCATTGGTTAATAGTTTCCTTGTGGCGGGATCACGGAATTTGACATAAAAGACATTCCCCACGGGGAAGATATAAAAGTCATCTTGTACTGTAAGGCTTTGTCCCATTTTTGTCCTACTTTCTCAAAAACGGCGTTCTACACGATGTCAAAAAGAACGTAACTCCTTACAGGATAAGGAATTAGCTTTTTCCCCAGGGAGGATTTGAACCCCCACAAGCAGTTCCAGAGCCTGTTCGGTAAAGGAAAGGGCTTCCGCCGTGTTTTTCAGCCGGTGTTCGCTGTCTATTGCCAAAGCGCGCAGCGCGGCGGCTTGCAGAGGCGGCGGTTGTCCGGCGGACGCGGTGCGTTCAAGCCATTTTCTGCCTTCATCATATTTTTTCTGTTTGAGCAGAGCAAGGGCATAGTGCAATCCGGCGCGGGGGCAGCCGGTTTCGGCGGCATACTGTAGAATTTTTTGTCCGGTTGTGCTGTTCAATGTGTGCCAGCGGATGGCAAGCGATTCAAGGTCAAAGTTGATGGTCTTCATTGCCGTAAAGGGGTCGGCGGCAATGCGGGTCATGGCGCAAAAAATTGAGGCAAGGCCGGTAATATCCCGGCGGTTATGGTCGGCAATTCCCGCAAGCGCGTCAACAGCGCCGTTGGCGGCGCCGTTTTTGAGAAATGAAAACCAGATTTCAGGGGCCATTGCGCCGGGAATATCGCCTGCCCGGTCAATGCCCAGAATAGCCGTCTCAATGGTTCCCTGCGAACAGTCGGGGAGTATGCGCTTCCAGAGCCTGCGGGCGGAGTGCAATAAGTCCGCATGGCGGTATTCAGGCGGAATCATGCCGTTCATCAAACAGCGGGTTTTAAGGATTTGAGAGTCAAAACTTTTGCCGTTATAACTGACGATGGTATTATCACGCTTAAATTCACCTAACATCGCTTCGACAAAATTATTTTCGCCGGGGTAATCAAGCAGCAGGTACTGCGTTATGCGCAGTTTATACCGGACTGCCTCTGGCCCGGCGCTTCCGGCGGCAATGAACCTGCCAAATGCCGCAAGGAAGGCCAGCGTTCCGGCTCCGCCTGAAAGGCCGGTGGTTTCAAGGTCGAAAAAAAGCATATCCTCATAAGCCGTAGTACTGTTGATGCCCGGCATTACGATACCGGCTGCTTCCGGCATTATTTCCGGCAGCGTCATATCCCCGCCGGCAGTCATTTCACGCCGCAGAGTCAGATACCCCGCAGAAACCCAGCCCTGTCCGGTAAAATACGAAAAGTCGATGCCGCCGTCATTGTGGACAGCAGCATCCTCTTTTTTTACCTGTTGAATCCTCTTTAATCTGCTGCGCAAATTTCCCGGCAATTGTGTCTCCCTGCATCTTCATTAGAGTTGTTCGGAAACTTCAGTTGCTGAACAACTTCCTTATAGAATAAGCAAAATATCGGACTTTAGTCCGGTATTTTGCAAGACTTGTGAGACAACCATCGTGTTCAAAGAACACGCCGGGTTGTCGAACAAGTCCATTATACTCCGTTAATCATAAAAGAGGCACAGGCCGTATACGGTTTGAGCGCCGGCTTCCCTGAGCGCGGCGGCGCATACCTCCAGAGTAGAACCAGTGGTCATTACATCATCAAGTATCACCGCTGTTTTCGGAGCCTGCCGTACCGGTATTATGCGGCCTTTCAGATTGCTATGACGGTTTTCCCGGTCAAGTTCTTTCTGGCTCTGTGATGGCATCCGTTTCAGGCAGCGGTCAACAAGCAGGCCGTTTTTGCCGTCTCTTTCCAGCAGCCGCGCCAGATATTCAACCTGATCCCAGCCGCTGTTCCGTATTTTTCCCGGACGCGGAGGAACCGGCACAAGGCGCGTTTCTTGGCGGACTTCCGGCAGAAATGTTTCGCATTTCAGCGTTTCCCGAATTTTTTCCGCACAGAAATTCCCCACGGCAAGGTTTTTGCCGAATTTATAGGCGCTCAGCAACTGCCGATATTTTCCCGTGTAGGGAAACAAAACTTTCACCCGGTCGCAGGAACGGCTTTCCTCCTGACGGCACGCCATACAGCGGCCCTGTTCCGATAAAAGCGGTTTGCCGCAGCAATCACAGAACTCCCCCGCCCGATTTTCATTGATTTCACGCTCAATTCCGGCATGGCAGGTTCCGCATAAGCCGTACCATGTTTCCCTGCCGTCAACAAGACCCGCTCCGCAGAGGGCGCAGCCGAAAGGGAAACAATATTCCCGCAGATAAAAAACCGCCCGCCAGGCCTTGCCCGGCAGACCATCAAAATAATGGTAGTTCATACAATATAGAGGGGCAAAAGCCGCACGCCGCATTAGTGCGCCGGAGCAACAGCATTTACTTTTCTATATCATTATAATAAATAAAAAAATCCGCATGGGATGGGCAGCGGGGCGGCAAAAAAGCTGGATGGCTCAAATTTCTTTTGCCCCAAAACGAACCCCTGCGGTACATAGACATACCGCAGGGTGGGATATGGCTGTCAGTGTTACGTTGCCATAATACCAGCAATCTCAAAATTACTATTCGTCGTATGTAACCATAATTACAACATGACCATATCCACCTCTTGTGCTCGCAAAGAAAGGCCCTAAAGAAGGCCAACTTGAACCATATGATACTTGATGCTGATCAAATCCGCCTGCTCCGCCCCCGCCTCCTTTCGCATTTCTTGGAATAAGACCTATGCCTGGTATAGGATTAAATGCACCTGTACCATCGGGGAACGAAACATTAAAGAAATTATAAGAACCTCCAATTATTGATCCACCATTACCACCCGTGCTAGTCGCCCTTGAATTATCATCTCCTTTACTGCCTGACCCCCCTTTTGCGAATACGGGGGCCCCTATTAGGTTTTGAATCGGGGAAGAACTACCTGTTCCTCCTTCGCCGCCAGGTAAGCTTTTATCTCTATTAGTTTTATTCGGTCCTCCTCCGCCTTTACCTCCATACGCCCTAATGAAATCGGTTCCCCAGGATACTTCTGTTGGCCCGCCGTCATCTCCTGGTTCACCTGGTTCCCAACCACCAACATTGACACGCTTAACCTCTCCTTCTTTCCCACTTCCACCAATGGATATAGTAAAAGTGGTTGATCTTGTTACAGTAAACTTCGCATAAGCTGCCCCTCCTCCTCCGCCAGCTCCTCCAGTCCCCCAACGGGCTATAGCAGAATTACCACCCTGCCCACCGCCACCTGCTCCAAGAGCATAAATCTCTATTTCTGCCGGTAAAACTCCAGACCAAGTTTTAGTATCGGAATATACAGTATCAATCCATGTGATAGTTTTTTTTACCAACAACCGCCACCCCGCGTACAACGTAATACTATTGGTAACCGAAGTAGAAAAATTATACACGGTGGTCAAGCCCGAATTGCTATACCAGTTGGTAAACGCATAACCGCTTCGGGTCGGAGCTGGCGAAGGGAGTTTTGCAGTACTGCCGTAAGGTATGGTTTGATTTGGAACGTTACTTCCCTCGTTACTGTTGAAAGCTACCGTGTACTGGATAATATTCCACTTTGCATACAAAGTAATATCTCCGATAACAGGAGTGGAAAAGTTATACAAAGTGGTCAGGCCAGAATTGCTGTACCAGTTGTCAAAAGTGTAACCGCTTCGGGTCGGCGCCGGCGAAGGGAGTTTTGCAGTACTGCCGTAAGGTATGGTTTGATTTGGAACGTTGCTTCCCCCGCTATTGAAAGTTACTGTATATAGAACAGGATTCCACTTGGCGTACAAGATAATGTCTTTGGTAACAGGAGTGGAAAAGTTATACAAAGTGGTCAGGTCAGAATTACTGTACCAGTTGTCAAAAGTATAACCGTTTCGGGTCGGTTGTGTGGGTCTCATTGCCGCATTACCGGAATTTATTGTCTGACTGGGTACGGCGCTTCCTTCATTGCTGTCAAAGGTAATGGTAAAGCTGATAATACCAGTATTCCACTTGGCATATAAGGTAATATCTGCGGTAACAGGAGTGGAAAAGTTATACAAAGTGGTCAGGCCAGAATTGCTGTACCAGTTGTCAAAAGTGTAGCCGCTTTTGGTTGGCGGTGTTGGTCTTATTGCCGCATCACCGGAATTTACAGTCTGATTGGATACGGTGCTTCCTTCATTGCTGTCAAAGGTAATGGTAAAGCTGATTGTACCAGTTGAATTCCACTTGGCATGTAAGGTAATATCTGCGGTAACAGGAGTGGAAAAGTTATACAAAGTGGTCAGACCAGAATTGCTGTACCAGTTGTCAAAAGTGTAGCCGCTTCGGGTCGGATTTTCAGGTCTTGTAATCGGAGCACCAGAGTTTACCTCTTTGCTTTCTATTGTACTTCCTCCGGTGCTATTAAAACTAACAGTGTGGATTATACTTGCCCATTGAGCGTATAAAATAACATCGGCATCCACTTTCAAAGAAGAACCCGCTGTATAAACGTTTCCAGTACCTGTAGAAGTGGTCTTCCATCCAATAAAATCTTTTCCCGAACAGGTCAAACCCCCTTGCCCAGCCACGTATACTACGGAGCCAGCTTCTACCTTTTGGGATTCTGGAACCGTTCCGTTTGCTCCATTTGCGTTATATGTTACGGTGTACTTTTTTATGATGTCTGGTTGTTCACACGCTGCAACAAATAGTCCAATCATTAACGAAATACCGAACACTTTTACAATTGTTCTTTTCCTCATTTTCAAACTCCTTATACGTTTTGTGTCCGCTTGACAGAATTAATACAGCCCAAAATGACGGTATTTGCGGCTTATTCCCATACGGAACTGTCCGCTTTATTATATTATTCACTTTAATTGTCTTTTAGTCAAGTGTTTTTGAGCAACAATATGGCAATTTGTTAGCTATAGGTTAAGATTTATATTGTCTATGAGGCAAGAATCTTGAAGAATTTGAGGGAGTTACTGGCTTGCAATATGAAGGAAAATCGCAATAGGCTCGGGCTTTCTCAGGCTCGGCTTGCGGAGCGGTCTGGCTTGTCTACCCAATATATCGCCATGATTGAACTTGCGCGGAAATTCCCTACTCCTGAAATGTTGGAACGGATAGCTTCTGCCCTTGAAATTGACCCACCCGAACTGTTTTCTATCCAAATTGCGGAAGCGCGGATAAGAAAATTCAAGAAAACTGTCTTGACTGATATTGAAAAAGCCGTTTCTGGTGCGGTAATGCAGGTAATTGAGCGCAACCTTGAAGAACTGGAAAATTCCGATGATTGCGAGAATAAGCCGAACTGCAATGGCTGACAGCGCTTTTTGGGAGAAAGCAGCGAGTTGCGTTGTTTCAAAAGACCTTGAAATGTGATATGCTTGAGACAGGAGTTAGTAAATGGCAGAAACGCAAGCACAGCCAGCATACCCGAAAGGTCTCGATTTTGAGCAAGTTTGGGCGGCTTTAATGGAAAATCGGGAACAGATCAAGGAAGTGAATAAACGGTTTGGGGATTTTACCAAACGTTTTGGCGAGGTCGTTGAATATATGATTGCTCCCAATCTGCGTGAAAAATTCAAAGAATTGGGGCTTATCTTTCCTAAAGCCAATTCCAATTCCAATGTCCGTGATTATGACAATGATATATTCTTTGAAGTTGACGTTATGCTTGAAAATGGTGATAAGGCTATGCTGGTTGAAATAAAAACCAAACCTTCTACCGAAGATGTACAAGATCATGTAGAACGCCTTGAAAAAATGCGTAAATATGCCAATTTACACAGCGACAAGCGTTCATTTTTAGGCGCTGTTGCTGGTGTGGTAATGACAGACAATGTAAAAGAATATGTATTAAAACAAGGTTTTTATGTGATAGAACCGTCAGGGGAAACCTTTAGTATTACTCCGCCAAAAGGTCAACCAAAAGAATGGTAAAATAATAATTGTCTATCACGCCGAAGGCACATAATCTTGATTTTTAATTTCTTATTCCTTTTAATTCATTCCCCCCTTTTGTCACCAGCCCCCGCGCCAGGACGGCGCGGAAAGACGAATAAACGTGGGGCAAAAAGAATTTTTACATTTATTCTTTCATTAGCCCTTGTACAATCACGAAGGTACACGGAGGTTCAGATTTTCGTATCAAAGACTCCATAAAACTCCGTGCTCTCCGTGGTAAAAAATCCTTAATATGGATGTTCTTGTGGGTGGCTGCGTTGAATCGAAGGTTCACGGCGGGTTCTACAAGCGTTTTCGCCAGCCCGCAACGCCCCCTTCGGCTGATTTACTGTTCAAAATCAACTGCAGTTGTCTAGTCCCTATTGACCTGTCTACTTTTTTATGTATAGTTATTAATAGAGTGAAATATTCGCTATATATACTGGTACTGGTGGTTTTACCGGTGTTGAGTTGTTTTGGTTGCAAGAATGTTCCTCCCTCGTCTGATATTCCGTTGGCTGACGCTGAAATGAATACGGAAGAAGAAGATACCGATCCCGTTATTGATTTGCCTCCGGTGGGAAACACCCTGCCGGTATCGGTATTCAGGGAGACATGGGCCTATGTGGTGGCGGGCAGAGAGGCGGCGCTGATACCCGGCCTGCCCCTATCCGACATCGGCTACTTTGGCGCGGAAATCGATTCTTACGGCAGTCTTACCGAAGTGCCCAAACGCGCAAAACTGCCGGCTGTTTCCGGTACGGCAGGGTCGCCGCGGGTTCATTTGGTGGTTAAATGTGACAGCCGGTCATTAACGCACTTTGTGCTGGTTCCCGGCAGCGCCGAGCGAAAAGCCCTTATCGCCGATCTTATCGCCGCAACAAAAAATTTTGACGGCCTGCAAATAGATTTTGAAAATGTTCCCCAACGGGACGGAGCGGCCTTTCATTCCTTCCTGGCGGAACTCAGGGCTGCCCGCGGAAATAAAATGTTCACCATAGCATTGCCCGCCCGGATGAGAAAACTCAACAATGACGTATATGATTACGAAAAGATATTGCCGCTGGTAGACCGTATACTGGTAATGGCCTATGATGAACATTGGTCAACCAGCGCCCCCGGCCCTATCGCTTCGCTCTCCTGGTGCAAAAAAGTGGCAACGTATTCCCTCAGCGTTGTTGGCCGGGAAAAACTGATTATGGGCATTCCCTTTTATGGGCGGGCATGGGGCAATATCAACCCCTCACAGGCCCATGTTTATACCGGTATCGAACGGGTTATCAATGAAAATAGCGTTAAAGAAATCCGTCGGGAAAACGGCATCCCCACTTTCGACTATAAAATACCCGTTTCGGTAAAAGTATACTATGATGACGAATATTCCCTTTCCGCCCGTATGGAAATGTACCATGCTATGGACATCACCGCCATAGGTTTTTGGCGGCTTGGCCAGGAAACTCCCGCCGTGTGGAAATTGATAAAGCTGGAAGCGGGAAGCGGAAAGTAGGGGAAAAACTCCGTGTATGATACTTCCCTGCTTCCCTGTTCCTCTGGTATACTACCCTCGTGGGCTTTTTTCGCGGTATCTTAAAATTCCTGTTTTTTTTCATACTTTTGCCTGCCGCCCTATATGCGCGGGACATAACCATAACAGTTGAAGATCAGGAACTTGGCCTGCCTCTGGAAGGGGCGGTAGTATCTCTGCGGAATGGAGAACAGTTTGTCTGTGACGAGGACGGCAGGGCGACGGTCAGTCTCAGCGATAACCGGCAGCAGGTCGTTCAAATCAGCTATCCGGGCTACGATACCAGCCGCGTGAGCATTCCGCCGGCAGAGTCCGGCGTTGAACATTTGACCGTTGCTCTCCGCCTGAGCGGCGTAATGCAGGGACGCGAACTGGTGCTGGAAGCCCAGCGGCCTGAAACCAGCGAAACCAAAAGCGGGCGCAGTGTGGCAATTTCCGAACGGGAACTGGAACGTACCGCGGAGATTGGAATCATCGAAGATGTTATGAAATCGATCAAACTGCTGCCGGGTGTCGGCTATACGGGAATGTTTGGCGCAATGCCTTCCATTCGCGGGGGCGATCCCGGCGATCTTATGGCCGCTCTGGATGGTTTTTACCTTGAACGCCCCTATCATTGGGTTGGCGCCGTTTCTATTTTTGATCCCAAAATGGTTTCAAGCGCGCGTTTGAGTCACGGGGTTTTTTCAAGCCGTTACGGGCATACCATTTCCGGCCTGCTTGAAGTAACATCAAAATCACCGTCGCCCACTGAAACCGAACTGGAAGCAGGTATCAGTACCAGCGCCGCCAGCATCAACCTTTCATATCCTCTGGGGGGAGGGGGGGGGGTACTGTTTATGGGTAAGGTAAGCTACTGGGATACTTTAGTCTGGACCATGCAGGGATTAAGCCGGATAATTGAAAATGAAACTCTGGATATGATCAATTCCGTGTCTACCGCCCCCTATATCAGAAGTGCCGCATTGTCGGCAAATTACCGTTTTGGCCCCAATCTGGAATGGCGGCTTAATAGTTTCTTTGGCAGCGACGGTGTCGGCGCAAGTTATAAAAATAACTATAACGAGCCCAATATTAAAGGCAGAATGGAGATGGCCGCCGATTACAACAATTATCAGGGATTCCTTATTTCCGGTCTTACCGCAAGCCCCACTCCGAAACTGGCGCTACGCTTTACCGCCGGCGCCGGTTTTATCGAAACCATAACCGAAGACATGGTAGACAATAATGTTACGGTAAAGTATAACGATACCTTTTGGAAATATTTGGATTCTTTTTTTGATGATTCCCCCTATCCGCTTCCGTCAGAAGTATTTAAAAAAGGTGATGAATACACTGCTCCCGATGTGAACGCGTCCATCAAACTGGAAAGTACGGTCTTTACCGCGCAGACACGGGCCGATGTTGACTGGGAACTGGGAAATGGTTTTATCGCCGCCCTGGGGGTTCAGGAACTCTACTCGCTGTGGGGGCAAAAAGGGGATATAGGACTCAATTTTGTGGAAGTACCCGTTGATCGGTTAATGCATGACGCCCAGACTCTTCAGCAACTGGGTTTGGATCCGGCGCTCATTGGCCTTATTCAATATCTTGGTAACATTCCCAATATGGCCATTATCAGGCCAATGGGATATAACCTTGACGTGCGTAATCACGGCCTGACTACTTCGGGCTACGGACTGGTGGAATACACCAGCCCCAACCAATTTATAGGAATGGAGTTGGGTTTACGTCTGGATCATTTGTATTTTATGGGAAAGGATTTTACCACACAGACCAAACCCGCCCTGAATCCACGATTTAACATTGACTTTGGATTGCTCAAAAACCGCGGTATGGTCGATTCCCTCGGTTTAACTCTGGGCACCGGATTGTTCTCTTCCATAGACAAACTCATTAGTTTCATGAACAAGGATTTTCTTAACAGCAAGATGGACCTACAATTCAACCGTTCATGGACTTCGGTGATTGGCGTTAAGGTCGATATGGCCCAGTCATACAGTTTCAATATCGAAGGATATTACAAGTATGTCTTTGACCGGGCATCTATCACCGCCGATATTGCTTCCGGCAGTGATATAAAACCCGGTTTTAAGTTTGATGGAATCGGCAATGTATGGGGAATTGACCTGCAACTGCAAAAACTGGAATCCCGGTACATTGACGGCTGGGTTTCCTATTCGTTTAACTGGGCAAAATATTATGACCCTCCCGTTGATGATCCAAGCGGTGATCAGGGGTTAAATATGGGCAGAACGGGAAATATGCGCGGATTTTGGTATTGGCCATCGTTTCACCGCTTCCATAATGCCAATATTGTGTTGAATTTCAAGCCTCTGCAATGGTTTAACATTGCCGCCCGTTTTGGTTTCGCTTCAGGCCAGCCTCGCAACAAGGTTAGCAAAACAGTTGAACCGTATCCCGTGTTGACCATTGACAAAGACAACAATGCTGTGATTATGCAGAAATACCGCCGCGATTCATGGTATGACGAAAACGAGCGTTCAAGCTGGTCATTGCCCCTGGATGTGAAATTCTCATTTTTCCTCTTTGACCGGAAGGGCAGGGTAGGCACGGAAATTTACCTTGCTGCGGAAAATCTTTTATCGCTGGTGTACTCGCCTGCCGGTAATGTCCGTTTCAATGAATATACCGGCAAAGAGGATACCACGGGCAGCGGTAATTTTGACTTCCCGATTCCCATGGCATCCTTCGGCTTCAAGTGGCGGTATTAGGGCAAGCAATCCACAGCTAATTTGTCAAAACCCGGCAGGGGGAAGGGCAAGGGAAACATAAAGAATTTAACCACGGAGGTCACGCTGTCCAAAAAGAATATTTGGACAGCCTCCTGTTTCCAACCTGCTTACGGCGCGTATTGCGGCGTTTCGGGGTGGTTAGGTCCAAAACTCTTGAGCAGCACCAGCGGCTCCACGGGACTGGTGTTGGTGATGACAACGCCTTTTTTCGCGGCGTCTTCGCTCACAAAATACTCATCGGCGCTCTGCTGACCGAAACGCAGCATTCCCGGCGCTTCACAAAGGTAGGGACCGAATTTGCCATGCCCCTGTATGAAAATGACGCCGTGAGCGGCGGGTTCCGTAATGGTAACAGTTTTGCCCGGATTAACGGATAGTTCCTTTGCGCTAAAGTAGCCGTCGTTGGCATAGGAAATCCATTTCTCCTCATAGTCGGCGTTTTTAACGATGGTAACCGGAGGCCGGCCAAAGCGTTTTTTGTAATGGGGATCGGTGTTCTTCTCCCAATCCAGCAGGCTGAAAATATAGTCAATATCGTCTTTTTTGTCCGGCGGACATTCGCCGTTCATAAATTCACGTGGATAGGTAACACCGGAAACAACATTCTCGTGTACCGAATTGACATCACCGTTCCAGTTAAGTTCGTAGGTCATCACCGAACCCGGAGCGTGGATAACGCCGGCGGGGGAATACCAGCCCGAACCCAATTCAATGCGCCACGCGCGGGAAAGTTCAGTAATGCGGTTATCGCCTTTGTTGTAATCCCGCAGACGCTGCTTTACTTCTTCCGGTTTGGTATCGGGATCGTAGCCGAAATAGGTTGCGTTTATTTCTCCGGTGTGGCTGGCAAACTGCCGCGGAAAATAGTAACACTCCGGTTTACCAAGTTTGCCTACTCGTGCGGCGGATTCCACGTCCAGATGCAGGTGGTGGAAAAGAGGAGTCTTCAGATCGTAGAATTTGGAAAAGACCGGAAAGCCTTTGTATTTTTCCATAAGCTCTTTCCCGATGACTGCCGCGCCCAGAATCTCAACCGCCTCTTTCAGGCTGAATTTCTCATCGCTGCCGTAATCAACAGCGACAAAACTCAAGCCCTCTTGCGGTCCGGCCAACGGCCCGTTCTGGGCAATGTTTGTGGAAGACATCCATCGTTCTTTTATGGACCCGCGCGCAAGGCCGTAGGCGAAATAATCATCCGGATGCAGCCTGAGTCGCCTGCCCTCAACGCCAAAGGGCCGGGGAATAAAATTCGGATTCAGGCGAAAAACGCCCTCTCCTTTTTGCAGTGTTTTTTCTACTAAATCTTTATTAACCATATCATACCTCAATAAATTTCAAAATCAAAAATTTTTATCGCAGAAGACCCGGAAGCTCCGATAGAAGTATGATATTGAAGATTTAAATAATTAATACTGTTTTGATTAAAAGCCATTTTTTTTCCCCAACCGGACGGCTGTTTAAGTTTGGAATACGGTATATCTATGGAAACAACTTTATTTTTTTTTGTCGAAATTATAGCTTCATAATAGCAATAATCTTTTATATCTTCTGTCGCTATTTGTAATACCCATTTTTTTCCATCACCTAATACATTAAACCGCACACCTGAGCCTTCCTTTAGTTTCTGTACTATTGACGGATTCGACATACTAAACTGCCCTACTCTCCATCCGCTGCCATTCGCAAGTTTAACGTTCATAGTTAATACTTCTTGTTCCCTCTCTTCAATATTTTCCCTGCCAATATCAAAATTTGCGGTTGTACTTTCTTTCAATTTCGGGGTGGCTCCGTCTACGTTGGAATCTATCCCGGCATCTGAAAATATAATATAGTCTGAACTTTCAGAGTTACCGGTACTATTAACTGAACGAGAAGTTAATCTCAAGGATGATGGCGGACCTTCTTTATATTCAAGGTTAATATTTGCTCCCGGTGTGCTAATCTGACGGCCTCTGAAGTAAGTATGGGTTTGTTTTAATGTTAAAATATAGCCTTCATCTGTATCTATAAAAGTAAGAGTACCGGACAGGAAATCTTTTCCACTAACTTGAGCAGTCCATGTATCACTGTTTAATTGAAATTTTAAATTTCTTCCAGCTATAGGAATAGCAGGTAATTGATTTATTGCAGATTGCAATAATGGCGGTAAATTGGATTGCGGACCAGAAGTTCCTCCCTGTCCTGTTCTGGCAGTAGTGTTGATAACTTCAACCATACCGTTTTCGTATTTAATGGAAAATACACTGGAAGCCTGAATGACAACCATTGGTCCGTCCAAATGGGTAAAACGTTTATATCTAATTTCTGAAGAAGATATTTCCATGACCTTTGCCTCAATAATATTCCCATCTTTTAAAACAATAAGGTCCTGGGCATTTATCGGAAAAATTACACCTATAAATAAAAATACAGCCATAAACACGCAAAATTGTTTCATTCATTTACTCCTCTAATTCTGTCGTAAGGCGGGGTGGCGAGCCGACTCAATTATATATAATTTGGCACCAACGGCACATCTTCTTTGGATACTACTATGAACCGGAAAAAATTGCAAGGGGGAGGTGAATTCTTACCACAGAGGAAAACCAACTAAACCCCACCACCGCACATACCGGCAGTGGGAGGAGTTGCGGGGAAATAAAGAGAAGAATTCACCACGGAGGACACGGAGTGAAAAGGTTTTCGTACAACAACTCCGTGGTAATTATTCTAGCCCGATACCTTCGCACTGCCTACCCCATATCTACTAAACTTGACCTACAATCAAAATAACTCGTGGCAGGGGAGGCATTGCGGGGTACGGAAACACTTGTAGAATCCGCCTACGGAGCCTCCCAGCACTTAAATTATCATGCACATCGTAATACTGTGCAATCATTATCTGATTTAAGTGCTGGGCTTTTACTGTCCCTACCCTCGTTACCGTTTTTCGCTGGTCTCCTCCGGCGGGGAATTCCAAAAGTTTCCGTACCCCGCAGCGCCTCCCCCTGCTGGAATAAATCTATTGGTCAAGTTGAGCATATATAGCGTATGTATTACGACTAACGGCATTAGGAATTTAGGTATCAGCTATCATTGCGTGTACCACTTGCTTCATTGTAATCACTTTACTTTCTTGAGACGATCACCATTAATGCCTATCAAATAAGTTCCGGGAGAATATACATCGTAATCAATTTTATAATCATAATTTACACCCGGATTATCTTTATTGAAGATATGAACCTGATATTCTTCATTCTCATTATAGGAATACTGATTAATATAATCTGGCTCTGTTTTTGTTTTGTCCAAGAAAATCTTCATGTCTGTTTTTGTAAAAACAACACGAATGTTATCAAATTCGCCGGTAATGACATTTATGCCATCCCACGTCCCTATTAAGGGGTTAGTTTTTTCCGGTTTTTTGGGGTCATTTTCGCAGCTCATGGTTAGAATTATGCCGGAAACCAACAGGGAAACAATACTTGTAATTAAAAACGAGCGTTTTATGGAGGACCTCCATCTATTTAGTTACTTTTATTCAAGTTTAATTAGGATAATTAGCCGATTGTCAAGGTCACGCTTTGATGGCAGATACCAGTTTTTCTTTCCGAGAGTAATGCAACAGTGTCGCTAATGGCGAAGACACCAATAGTTAATAACCCGCCCGTAGAGACGAGTTTCATTCGTAAAAAGTGACTGTCACCGCTTTCAGGAAAGTAAGAATTCGCCACGGAGTTGCATGGAGGTTTTACAGGGTGAATGGCACAAAAATCTTTTCTTCCCCTCCGTGGCCTCCGTGGTTAAATTCTTCTGTACTTTAGGGCGGCACGCGGGCAGGTTGACACTCATATATCAACAGCCTACAATATGACCATGCTGGGAAAAAAATCTGCTGCCCCAACGCCCGCGCCTGAGGATAAGGTTGAGTTGAAGCCCATTCTAGGGATACGTCCCGGAGTGTATATTGCCCTTATGTGCGCGTTGGTTCTTTTGTTGGGGCTGTTTCTTCTGCTGTTCTACCCCGGCATTGCCCGGCCCGGGGCTATGGTTGTTATGGTCAGCGACCCTGTCGGCGCCGCATTCAGGGTAGATGATGTATATGCGGGAACTTCTCCCTGCACGGTTTTTGTTCTCCAGGGGGAACATACTATAGAAGCGGTTTTGCCGGGTTTTGAGGCAAAGCGTCTTGACTGTGCAATACGGGGGCGGATGTTTGCGTCGGTGTTGTTTCCTCGGCGTTATGATGTGAATGTAAAGCTGATAAGCCCCGATCCGGCGGGAGTTTTGGCGGCCGCTGTCTATGATTACGCGGCATGGAGTTTTGGCGGCGAACCGACGGCGGCATGGCAGATACCCTTGAGCCTTTCGGAAGGGGTTTACCGTGTCGGTTCCGCCGTTTCCGGCACAGAAACAGAAAGGATACTTACCGCCGCCGCCCGTTTTACGGCAACCCGCGCCGCCCTGCGCGATGTGGTCAGGGCTGAAACCCTTGCCCGCAACGGCGGCGCTCCTCCCTCTCCCCTGACCATAACCCGTTCAGTAACGCGGGCGCTTGCCTTTCTGTCGAATAATCCCGCCGGCGCCGCCTGGCTTGCCGATACCCTTCCCGCCGATTCCGCGTCCCTGTTGATTTCTTCCGCATGGTATCAGAATCAGCTTGCCGCTTTTGCCGAAGTTACCGCGGGGGAATTGCTGGCGGAAAATCCTGACCCGGCTTTACCGGCAAACCAGATTCGGGTGGGCGGTCTTTTATTTACCGGAGTAGGCGGCGGCGTTGTGGTGCAGGGAGAACCGTTTCCCCATCGTGTACCGGTATCCGCCTTTATGGTCTGCGCAACGGAGATTCCGGCGCCCGCTTATGCGGATTTTCTTGACGCGGTTCCCGCGTGGCGTGCGGATCAGCGGGAAATACTGGAACAACAGGCCTTGGCCACCAACGAGTACCTGATCGATTTTGAAAGTACCGTACCGGCGGGCAGAAGCAGAATGGATAAAGGGGTCAGTTCGGTGTCATGGTATGCGGCGCAGGCCTACTGCGAGTGGCTGAGTAGTAAACTGCCCGCCTCGTTTGCAGGCTGGGAAGTACGGCTTCCCACCGAGGCGGAATGGGAATATGCCGTAAAGTCCGTGCAAAAGCGGGGCGGTTCCGCCGGTGTCTTTGTCCCCAATAGCGGCGTATGGGAATGGTGCGCCGATCCCTATTCTCCGCTGCCGTTTTTTGCCGCACCGCCTGAGGCCATCGCCGCTGCCGGTTCGCCGGAGCGTTCACTGCGCGGCGGCTCTTCGTTTAACAATACGGGACCCATCAACCCGGAAGTCAGGGCTTCTCTGCCGCCTGAAGCCTGTTCGTCTTTTGTCTCTTTCCGCCCCATCATTGCCCGTCAGGGCATGTGAGCCGTTAAATGGCTGAAGAAAAAGTAAAAATTATCGCCGTTAACCGCAAGGCGCGGCACGATTATTCGGTGGACGATGCCTATGAGTGCGGCATGGAACTGCTTGGTACGGAAGTAAAATCTTTCCGTGACGGAAAAATATCTTTTCCTGACGCATGGGCGGAAGTCATAGAAGGTGAAGTATGGCTCCGTTCCCTGAATGTGGCGGAAAATCCTTTTTCCTCGGTGTTTAACCATGACCCTGGCCGCAAAAAGCGGCTTCTCCTGCACCGTGACGAGATTAAACGGATACGCCGCAAGGTTGAGGAAAAAGGCTATACCCTTATCCCCCTGTCGTTTTATTTCAAAAAGGGGAGGGTAAAGGTAGAGTTGGGGCTGTGCAAGGGGAAAAAGGCCTATGACAAACGGGCCGACATTCGGGAACGGGATTTACAGCGGGATGTAGAGCGGGAATTCCGTCACCGGTGAATAATAAATGTATCAATGATAATGCCGCTGCCCAGAGCGGACAGCAGGGAAAAAAGCACATAGAACAAAAAATGTTTAACGCCCACAACAATTTTTAATGCTCCCAGATTGGTAATTTTCATGGCCGGACCGGCAATCATAAATGAAGCGGCGGTTCCCATACTCATGCCTTTGTGCATCCATGCCTGAATCAGCGGGATGGTTCCGCCGCCGCATACATACAGGGGAACTCCGATTGTCGCCGCCATCAAAAGGCCGGCCCCTCTGTTGTTCCCGAATAATCGCGCAAAGGCCTCTTGCGGCACATAGTGCTGAAAGAGCGCCGACAGTACAATGCCCGCAAGAAAATACAGTCCCGTCGCCCGGATGTTTCTGCCGAAATTTTTTATCAGGCGCAGCATGATATTCGGGTCGGTATCGCGGTTTGCCGCAGACGCAAAAGCGGTAAACGCAAAAAAAGTTTGCTTTTTATAAAAAAACCTTATGCAAATTCCCGCGAGTATTCCGCACACAAAACAACTGACAAAACGGATAAGCAGAGCCGGCCAGCCGAGGGCGACGCTGTAAAACAACAGTTGGGGGTTAAGCAGAATGGAACTCATCATAAAAGCGGCGATCCAGTCCTCCCGCATTCCTTTTTCGGCAAAAGAGGCGGCGATGGGTATGGTTCCGTACATGCACAGCGGAGAGGCAATTCCCAGCAGCGATGCGGGGACTATGCCCGCAATACCGGGTTTTTTATCGCGTAACGCGGCGAAGATGCGGTGGATTTTATCTTTTGCGAAGACAGAAACGAGGGAACCCAACAGCATCCCCAGCATCCAATATTTGAAAATCTGCTGAAATTGAATCGAAAAATAGTACCAGAAATAAATCAGTTCCCGTTTAAGGATTTCAGCCATCAATCCTTACCAACTGGTACGCTTTGCTGCCCAGGCCGATTTTTTCGGCGTGATTTATGGTTAACAGCCCGTTCCGGGATTCAATGCGCTCAACAAGGTCTTTGCCGTCTTTTGCCGCATATACCAGGTCAACGCAGGCCTGGTCCAGCGCCACCGGATCAAGAGAGCCCAGTATGCCGATGTCAGCCATAGTCGGGGCGGCAGGATTGCCGTTACAGTCGCAGTCAACGGACAGGTGGTTCATCACACTGATATAGAGGATTTTTCCCCGGTTTGCGTCGGCAACCGCTTTTGCCGCCTCGGCCATTGATTCCAGAAAAGCATTTTGATCCCCGCCCCGCATACTGGTTTTACTTTTTCCCGCGGTATGTATCCACGCCTTGCCTGCCGATGACGCATAACCTATGGACATATTTTTCAGCGCGCCGCCATAGCCGCCCATCTGGTGTCCCTTGAAATGGGAAAGCACAATATGAAAATTAAATTCCTTAAAACGCTCTCCGACAATATCCTGTTTGAGGTGTTTTCCGCCGGATACGGGAATGCCAATATCCGCCTTTTCGTCAAGAATCACCACCGGCGCAATGGCGGTAAAGCCGTGGTCTTTCGCTACCTGATAATGGGCGGCGGTATTCGCCCTCTTTCCGCCATAAGCGGTATTACACTCGACAATAGTGCCGTTGACCGTTTCAACAAGACCCTTGATAAGGGCGGGCGCAAGGTAGTGGGTATTGCCGGGTTCTCCGGTGCTTATCTTGACGGCGACTTTACCGTTTGCTTTAAGGCCCAGCGCGTTATAAACGGCCATCAGACCCGCCGGATTTATGCTGCTTGTCATAAAAACTTTTGGTTTTTCCGCCGCGGAAACCGGCGTTTCTGTCTGCGCCGTTTCAGGAACAGCAGTCTCAACCGGCTGCGCTTGCGCTTTTTGTGTAACGCTGCTGTACATAAACAGGGCGGCAAGAATCAGAGCGATACAGAAACAGCAGACTTTTGTTTTCTGGTATACTCTCATTGTTTCAGTATACCCCGTCAATGGTGCAAAAGCAAGCGCTGTTGTCTAGTGTTTTAGAACTTTTTGGGCAGACTGTGTGAAGGGGGGAAGCCTTTAATCAGTTTGAACTGCTTGTAGAAATGAGACACATCGGTAAAGCCGCAGGCTTCGGCAATGTCGCTGACCTTGTATTCGCCGCTGGTCAGCATATCCACGGCGTTCCTCACGCGGATTTGTATCAGGTAACGGTTAAAACTGATTCCCATCTCCTGCCGGAACAAAAGACCGAAGTAGGTGGGGTTCAGCCCCGCCATTTCCGCCATCATCTTTACCGAGATACGCTCGGAATAATGGGCCGCCATGTAACGGATAGCCCTGGTAATGCGGGAATCCCCGGCGCTGGAATCAACCTTAAAAATAATCAGTTCCAGAAAGCGGTGGAGAATTTGCAGAAACAGCCCTCTGGATTTGATGATATAGCCGGGCTGTTTATTCAGCCAGGCGAAGGACAGTTCATGGAATAAATGTACAATGTCCTCGTGACGGCCCGGCAGGGAACTGAACGGAAAAGGCGGGACAATATCCTGATTTTTGGCGTTTTGCAGGACGAAATCCACCGAAAAACAGTGCATCAGCCGGTCAGGAAAGGTAATCCCCTTGCGAACACTGCCGGAGGGAAGGACCAGCAGACTGCCCGGCGTCAGATCAACGGCCTGACCGTTTATCGTATAGCGGGCCTCTCCCTGGACAAAGTAGGTAAGGTTACAACTATCCAGTTTTTGCTCCGGCATTTCCCATGCCGGGGTACATTTGCGAAAAATGACATACCGGATATCCGGAATCATATTTTCATCGACGGCTGTGGGCATAGAACTTTCCTTTACACCGTATTATAGCACTTTTTTTCCGTTTGACTAGGGAACCTCCGGATTTTTTTTACCGCCCTACAGCGACCCTATATACCTTTTTTTTACTCCCCCCTATAATGGAAATAATGCTGTTCGATTTTCTTTTCGCCCTTAAGCGGATAAAAGTTTTTGCACTCGTCGGGGAAAGCGGTACGGGCAAGAGTTTTCGGGCCAAACTGGTGGCTCAAAAATACGGCATTGAATACATTATTGATGACGGGCTGTTAATCAGGGAAAACCGGATACTGGCGGGCCATTCGGCAAAAAAAGAAAAAACATTCCTGGCGGCGGTAAAAGCGGCCCTGTTTGATGATAAGGCCCACCGCGATGAAATTGCCCGCAAGCTCCAGAGCGAAAAGATAAAAAAAATTCTGGTGCTGGGAACATCGGAAAAGATGGTCAATAAAATCGCCGCGCGGCTGCAAATGCCGCCGCCGTCAAAAATTATAAAAATCGAGGACATTGCCAGTCAGGATGAAATAGACAAGGCGATAAGAACCCGCCGCATCGAAGGCAAGCACGTTATACCGGTACCGTCCATCGAGGTAAAGCGGAGCTATCCCCATATTTTTCATGACGCGATACGGATTTTTATGCGGCGCGGTTCTGCGGCAGGCATCGGCCCCACGCCCAGAGTGCTTGAAAAATCGGTGGTCAGGCCGGAATATTCACGGCGGGGCAAAGTGATTATTTCAGAAGCGGCCCTGAGCCAAATGGTTATTCACTGTATAGATGAATACAACCAGAGCATACGGATAAAAAAAATTCTGGTGCGTGACAAGGAAATGGGGTATCGTCTGGTGATAACCATCGACGTGCCTTACGGCATCCAGTTGGGGGGAAATATTCATGAACTGCAAAATTATATTATTGACAATATTGAACGGTATACGGGAATTTTAATTGAGGAAGTCAACATTATTATAGACAAAATAATTCAATAAGGACGGATGAAAAGGGACATGAGCGATATTCAGGTGCGTTGTGCGGATGAAATTATAAGCTGCCCATACGGCGTCATGGCGGATACCCTGCTTGAACGTTTGGGTATTGGTGAAAAGGCGATTGCGTTGAGGGTGAATAATGAAATTCGTCCCTTAAAAACCAGACTGGCGGTTAACTCAACGCTGGAACCGGTACCGCTGCAATCGCCGGAAGGGGCAATGATCTACCGCCGCTCGCTTGCCTTTCTGCTTGCCGTTGCCGCCCGCACACTTTTTCCCGGTAACAGCCTCTATGTAGGGCATTCACTGGGCAACAGTTACTACTATACCTTTAATTCAGAGAACCCGCTTAATAAACAGGAAATTGCGGCCTTACAAAAGGAAATGGAGGCCATCGTGCGGGAAGACCTTCCCATCACCTTCAAATATCTGGCCTATGAAGAAGCCCTTGAAGTGTTTACCCAAAACCGGCAGACGGACACAGTACTGCTTCTGGAGCAGCGCAGCACCTCGCGGATTAAGGTAAATGAATGTAAAGGGTTTCTTGATATTTATGTTGAGCCGCTGCTGCCGCGTACCGGTCTGCTTTCCGCTTTTGAACTTATGCCCTATCAGGAGGGTTTTTTGCTTCGTTTTCCCGCCATCGGCAAGGGAACAGAGATAGGCCCTTTTGAAGATGAGCCGAAAATTTTTGGTGTGTACAATGAGTATAAAAAATGGGGACGTACTGTGGGAGTACGGGTAGTGGGCGACCTGAATGCGTTGGTGACCAACCGGACGATTAACAACTACATCAGAATCGCCGAGACCCATCAGAGCCGGAAAATGGCTGAAATAGCGGAAGAAGTATTCAGGCGGCGGGACAGCGTAAAAACGGTGATGCTGGCCGGCCCTTCCAGTTCCGGCAAAACCACCAGCGCGAAACGGCTCTCCATTGAACTTATGGTGCTGGGAATTAAACCGGTTTCCATCGGCCTGGACGATTACTTTTTGGGAAAAGAGCGGACTCCGCGTGATGAAAAGGGAGAGCCCAATTATGAATGTCTTGAGGCTTTGGACATCCCCCTTTTGAATGAGCATTTACAGGCCCTGTACCGCGGCGAAGAAATCAGGCTGCCCGATTATGATTTTAAAACCGGCAGCCGCAGGGAAGGCGGGGGAAAAACGATTCATCTTGATGAACGCACGGTGCTGATTGTTGAAGGCATACATGCCCTGAACGAGGCCCTGACTCCGGGTATTGCGCGTAACACCCGGTTCAAATTGTACGTTTCCGCCCTGACCCAGCTTAATCTGGACGACCACAACCGCATCCCCACCAGTGATAACCGCCTGCTGCGGCGTATGGTTCGCGACTATCAGTTCCGCGCGAAAGACGCCGCCGGTACCATCAAAATGTGGCCCAGCGTACAGGCGGGGGAACGGAAACATATCTTTCCCTTTCAGAACACCGCCGACGCGGCCTTTAACTCCGCCCTTGATTATGAGCTTTCGGTGCTGAAATATTACGCCGATCCCATTCTGCGGGCGGTAAAGCCCGGCCAGCGTGAATACGCCGAAGCGTCCCGCCTGCTTTCGTTTCTGGAAAATTTTGCCCCCATACCGCCCCAGTATGTGCCGGGAACCAGCATACTGCGGGAATTTATCGGCGGCAGTGAATTTAAGTATTAACGGCTAAGAGCTTGTCCACATGCGTTAACTGAAGAAATTTAACCACGGAGGACACGGAGGTAAAAGCCGCCCCCGTAAATCTCGGCAGGGGGCGGCGCAGCGGGGTACGGAAACGCTTGTAGAGCCCGCCTGTGGAGCCTCCCAGCACTTAAATGACCATATTCATCGTAATTACTATGCAATCATTATCTGATTTAAGTGCTGGGCTTTTACTGTCCCTACCCTCGTTACCGTTTTTCGCTGGTCTCCTCCGGCGGGGAATTCCAAATGTTTCCGTACCCCGC
>JAIRRB010000013.1 GCA_031256195.1 Treponema sp. | reverse complement strand
AAATCTAACTCCATACGTACCCCGGTATATCATTGTGATACCGGTATTATTGACTATCCGTATGGTTCGATTTTTATCTTGAGGCATGGCTCTTCTACGGTTAGATTTAACGTGAAGCAATGCGACATGTTGACAAAGCCTGGATTTTACGGCAAATTTAGCACGGTAAAGCGTCACGAAGCATAATAAGGTGTGGGGGTATTTTATTTTTGGGTTCTGTAAATCTGTTGGCTCAGCCTTCGAAGGTTCGAATCCTCCACTCCCCAAAATGTCTGTGTTTCTCGCAATCTTGAGCCGGTGCGGGCAAAACACGGGGCGGTAAAGGTTCTGAATATCTGCGGCACAGGCTGATATTCACAGTTTGACATTTTGTCCGGAAAGCCGTATAATTTTACCATGCTTTTTTTTGCCGCCCATGTGGATAACAATGTACGCCATTACCTGTTTTCTCATGTTTTCACCGCCAGGGAACGCGATTCCGGGCGGTTTTTCGCGTTATATGGCGCCGCCAGGCGCCGTGATCAGGGCATAATCGAGCGTCGCTCGTTGTATAATGTTCGGCTGTCGGGGACAGTATTCTCAATAGATTCCGGAGGGAGATTATGAATAAAAGCAAATTTTTATTTATCGGATTACTCAGCGTTGCACTGGTATTGGGAATGATGATAACCAACTGCGGCGATGCGGAGACCTGGGATTCGCAAGATCAGTTACCGGAATTAACCAGACTGACCATAGGAAAAGTACGCGTTAATAACCTTGGCAAGCCAAATAAAGCCCCGGCAAAGGCGGAGAAGGGTTCCGTCACCCTTTCTACCCAAAACGATGAGCCGCCTTTATCCGTAACGGCGCCTCAAATTACCTATCAACCCGTATCAAATTCAATTGATGTGAAATTTGGCGTTACTTCTACCGATACCCCCCCCGCAAATTACAGCGCCGATATGCCTGACAGTTTGGAGAACGGAAGCTACTTGTGGGTACAGGTTACCGACACGGCAAAAAGGGTGTCCGCGTACTACGTTATCAAAATTACGGTGAAATATAGCCCACTAGAGGTATTTGCCATAAAGACACATCCAGCCAGCCGGGAATTTACTTTAGCAGACTGGAATTCGGCTGCTTCCGCACTAAAAACCCTGACCGTTGCAATGGAAATAGAGGAAGCGGCGTATCAGTACCAGTGGTATAGCAATACCGCTTTTTCCGGCGAAGGCGGCACGGCTATTCCCGGAGAGACAGGAGCAGGCTATACGCCGGATATTGAGGAAGTGGGTACTTACTACTATTATGTGACCGTTACATTAGGTGACACTTTAACCAGCAACCCTGTGATGATAAGAATTGTTGCCGAAAGCATTGAGCCGGCGCCTACCCAATTCTTAATAGGCGATACCCGCCTTAACTATGTGCGCGGCGTCGGCGGCACGGGGTCATTTATGTTCAGGGCGGGCAGCAATGCCGATGCCAGCCCGGACGCGGATGTTAGATACATTGACCTGCTCATGGGCGAACTTGGCTGCAACATCCTGCGCATCATGGTGCAGGACGAATACGAAAACTATCTAACCAATGCGGTCCAGAGCCGGAATCAGAATGTCTTCTTCCATAACGCCCGTGATAATTTCTTTCCCGTTATCCGGAAGGTTAATGAATACGGCGGCTATGTGTTCGCCAACCCCTGGACCGCCCCTGCCAGCATGAAAATAGGTAATTCACTTATCGGCGGCAACCTTACTCAAACCGGCCAAAACTATGTAGACTATGCGGAACATCTGCGGAACTTCCTGAAGTGGCTCAATACCAATGACGCCCCGATTTTCGCCCTCGGCATCCTCAACGAGCCGGATTTTGGCGGTGGCGCCAACTATGAAGGTATGGGGATGAGCGCCACTGTTACCAGAGACTGGTTCATGACTGTGGGGAACTTTCCCACTCAGCGGGTGACAAACCGGAGTGGCGCAGGCACCGCTTCCTCTCTTTTTGAGGAGGACATTATTCCCGGCTACGGCGGCGGCAAGCCGACCCACCACGTTCTCGCCATGAGCGGCGATACTATGGGCGATATTGCGAGTTACATGAATTCCCAACTGGACAGTACCGGGGCGAATAATAAAATCGAACTGATGGGCCGCCATTATTACGCCAACGCCGCCAGGTACACCAGGGTCGTCGGTTCCGCCACTACCGCCTGGAACGACAGGCCCCAGTTAAGCTATACCGGCCCTTACGAGGCCGCATCACTGGCAATATCCCCGCAGATGTACGCGCCGGGGTCAGCGCCGGGGAATGTAAAGCGGGAGGTTTGGCAGACCGAGCATGACTTCAACTACCATAGCAACTCAACAACCCCGCCTGCCAGTAATGTGCAGAACTTCTGGAATTCCGCGTTTGCCGCGTTGAACGATGTGGATTGGTGCCTGCGCGTCGTCGGCGAGAGCGTCTTTTGCTGGTGGTATTCTTCGAGTTACTCCGGTCTGGTTACCAGTTACCAGGCTGCGGGATTTCCGCCCTACACTATTACCCCGCGGGGAAGGGCCTTCGCCCATTATGCCCGTTATGTCAACGAGACCTGGTTCCTGCCTATAAGCCGTACGAGGGGAACTATTAACTTCAACACTACCTCAATCAATTTCAACGCGGGCGCCACGGATCCAAAAATTAGCGCGTTTGAGGATGTAAACGGCAAGTTTATCAGCGTAGTCATGTATACCCCTTCTACCTCCACCAGTAGCGGCCAAATTAGCAATAGTTTCGGACAGGGCGGTACCGTGGGAAACGACGATCCCACGCGGGGCAGCGCCAACGTGGGCAGGATAGCGGTTGTCCTGCCGGATGGCTTTACGGCATCCGGCGCCAGCGCCATACGATCCTATGGGAACGCCAATGCCGACGGCCAAACATGGGATAACGTACCGTCCGGTTCGCCCCGGTACTGGATTGACGAGCCGGTATTCCTTTCCGCAAACGGTCAATCCGTCGAGGTTACCCTGCCCGGCGGAAACATCATATCGATCATGATTAGAGGGGAATGGGCATCTGATTATCTTGCGTTAAAACCCAGACACTTTGAGGAAAGGCCGAGGCCCTATACCGTAAAGTAAGGAGATGTAATGAAAAGAATCGCCGCCGTTTTTGCCGTGTTTGCCGCCCTTGCGGCAACAGGGGGCTTGTTTGCCCAGGAAATAACCCTTTCCGGCGAACTTAAAACCGGCTTTTACATGGAGCAGGAAACAATAGGAAGCGCAGACCCCGTTGCCAAAGGGGGTATGACCAACAACGATGGCGACTCAGGCAGCGGCGAGGGGCGGCTGCGCATGGACTTCAGTTCCGTTTACGGGAACGTGGGGCTGCGCGTCCGCTTTCAGATAGAGCCTGATGGCCTGGGGCCCTTTCTGCCCACATGGAGCTTTGCCTACGGCTACGGTAATTTGTTTGATGAGCAGCTCACCATAAGCGCGGGGCTCCTCGGCGAATCTCCCTGGGGTACCGGCGGCCCCAGGTTACGCAGCGATCCTGAAAGCCGCGAATATATAGCCTATAACAAACTGAGCGAAGAACCCTATATCGCGAGCGAGGGGCTTATAGGCATACGCTTTGAATATAAGCCCGCTTTTGTTCCGGGCCTTAATATAGGTTTTGTGTTGAACCAGCCCGATCAGGTGGCAGTTGCCTTTCAGGAACAGACCTTCGGCGACGTGCTGGGGGAATCGGTAATAGGCGCCGCCTACACGCATGATTATTTCGCCGTCCGCGTCGGCTACCGCTTTGACAGCAAAGCGGACGCGTACAGGAACAAAACGAATGAAGGAGGCCGCCTGACCTACCGCCTGGAGGAACGCATCCTGGGAACGCTGGTGGACGGGATGCAGGTATGGCTGAACGGCAGCTATTACGGGATTGGGTGTGAGCAGCAGGAAATCCAAAAAATGATCAACGGCCAGCCTGAGATGGTAAAATTGGGCAGCGGTGAATATTTTGTCAACTGGCTGTACTGGCTGTGGGACTCGGATGATTTTATTGCCAAATTGGACATCGGCCTTGGCATTTACAAATCGTATAACAATGAAATTTTCAGGCCTATCGAGAGACAGGAATACCAAAGCCTGGAATTCCTGCCATCCTTTAATTACAAATTTTTTAACAATCTGCTCCAGGCCGGGCTGGCTCTGGGCGTCGGCATGGAATTCGGCCCGGGCAAAACTTATAAAGATTCCCCCTATCAGTATATCTCCATTGAGCCGCAGTTAAGGTTGAATATAGGAGTCAACGCTTTTATCACGACTGTATACACTTTTACCGATAAATACGCGTGGTTCAATGAAAACGAAATGGACCGGCGTGGAGAAAAGTCCGTAAAGCACGCAATAAACATCCGCACGGTGTTCACATTCTAGCACAGGGGGAACCGCATGAAAAAAATAATTACCATGATAATTGCGGGGCTTCTTGCGGCCGGTTCCGCTTTTGCGCTGGACGACATAATAGAGCTTTCAGGAGAAATCAAAACAGGCTTTTTTTTCGAGCAGAGGGAACTGGAAGGTGAAACCTATTCCAGAAGCGCACTATACAACAATGACGGCGATTCAGGCCCGTCCGGATCGCGGATGCGCCTGGGCATTGCCATGCATACGAAAGGCATCGGGTTACGGACACGGTTCAGCCAGCAGAATTTTTCGTACAGGCCTGGTGGTATTAACGATTCCAGCGCAAAAGCGATAATCGGGGTGGATTTTGCCTATATCTACGGCAATTTGTTTAACAGCCAGTTGAAAATTTCAGCAGGACTGTTAGGTGAATCTCCCTGGGGAACCGGCGGTCCGGAGTTGGGCAGGGAACTGGAAACTACCGGAATAGGAGAGCCCATAACAGGCATACGCGTTGAATGGAAGCCCATTATCGGTTCTTTCCGCGGCCTGAATCTGGGCTTTGTGTTGAACCGGCAGGATGACACAATGCCCGATGACGCTAAAGAAATATTCGGCGATCTCTTTCTGGAGTCAATACTGGGTATTGCCTATGAGCATCAGTATTTTGCCTTTCGTTTTGCCTACCGTTTTGACCGTGGTATTGACAGCCCGGCGGCAATCGTAATCGGAGAAAAACTGGTGTACCGCATTGAGGAGCGGCTGCTTTGGAGGCTGCTGCCGGGTATGTCAATATGGGCAAACGGGTATTGCGAAGGCATTAACGCGGCGGGTAAGGGAAGCGGAAGAGGAATACCGGGGTTTATTCAAAACTGGTTTTATGTTTCCTATGATCCCGAATATTTTACAACGGGTGTTAATGTGGGATACCGGGACGGATTTGTATTAAACGATCAGCGACTGGAGTTCAGGCCGTATTTCTACTACAAAGTGATCAGCGATTTCCTCGTTGCGGGTCTGATGGGCGGCATGGAAATCGGCTATAACAACGGCAAGTCTATTCCGGACGCTTTTTACAATTTTTGGTTTCTTGAGCCGCAGGTAAAGGTAAAAATCAACAACAACCTGAACATGGCCCTGGTCTACCGGTACACTTCAGGCGCCTATGATACGGAAACAAGTTATAAAGACCAGAACACCCACTGGGTAAATTTACGCATGTGTTTCACGTTCTAACCATTATTTCACGTTTTGTCGAACTCACAAAGTAAACAGTCCCATAAAAAAGGGGCTGCCCGGAAGTTCCGGACAGCCACCGTTAAACCGCGCTATTGGGTGGTATCACCGAGTTCGATGGTAATAGATGTAATGGTGATAATTACTTTCGGGAAGCCAGACTGTACGGTATCATTACCCGCTGCAGTATCATAATACATTGCTTGTATCATGAACCAGGCGAGCGTAGTAGCGTTTTTATTGGCAGAAGCAAACGACCGATACTCCACCAGATGATCTTTTAATGAGGTTTGAAGACCGGTATCGGTTGCATTCCAGGCGCCTGTGCCGGACGGGTTACCTAAATGACAGCGGAATTCAGCGCTGGATTCAGCGCCATCCTCGCCTTTTACCGTCCCGACAATTCTAAAGGTAACGCCGACCTCTTGCGACGACATCAACTCTTCGATTTGTTCGGTTGAAAGCGGTATAATCGCCCTTTGCCTATTGCTGCCGTCGAATGTAAGCGTCAATATGTCAGCCGTATAATCAGTTTCCGCATATTCCGATGGCCAGGTCCAACCGCCTGATGAGTTAGCCGCATTAGCCGGAAGCGTACCCCATGAAGCCGGATCCAAATTCAGCTTCATGTCTACCGGCTCTTTTTCGCCTTCTTCCCACTGTGCGGAAAGGATTAAGTCCTTCGTAACAGGGGTCGACGGGTTAAAGTTTTCACTATCCGTAGTATTGTACCAGCGAATAAATGTATAACCGGGTCTTTGCGGCTTAAGCGGCATACTATAGCTGCCGCCAAAGTCAACGGTTCTTCCGTCAGGGACTTTTATGGGTTCGATTGCAGCCATACCCGTATAGCCGCCGCCTGAGAAGCTTATCGTGTGTACGTCAACCTTCGAGAAGACCACTTTGGTTATTTTAACGGTAGCCGGCCCGCTGTTATTGCGTTGGAAGCCAATGCCGGCATTCGCTTCCTGAATAACGCCCTTAAATGTGGAGGAACCGGTTGCCGAATTCAATGTGAGATATTGGCCGCCGCTACCCGGGTACTGATTAAGATCAATATTGCCACCGGACTTTTTTACTATTACGCCTACCGATCCACCGGTAACTTCCAAAAACACTTCAGCTACCTGATAGTCGGAAAGTTTCCATGTATCGCCTGATCCCGGTGTGGGGAAGTCGTACTGCGCCCCGCCGCCTGAATACTGAGCGGCAGTTCCATCAAAGGTATAGCTGCCGTCATTATTGGTGGTACCCAGATCGCCTCCAAAATGGTTGACTCCTGCCAGATTCGGGCCGTAATGAACCAGGGTTTCGCCTTCTACTAAAACAAAATTACGCGGCGCTCCTCCGCCTGTTACCGTAACGGTACAGGTATCGGTAAAGCTGCCATCAGTGGTGGTTACGGTAATATCGGCATCTCCGTTGGCAACAGCGGTAACCAGGCCGTTAAGGTTCACTGTGGCAATCGAGGTATTGCTGCTTCTCCATGTTACCGCTTTATTGGTCGCCTCGGGAGGCGTTATGATGGGGTTCAATTGCAGAGTGGTGTCTGCGATCAGCGAAACGCTTGTTTCATTGAGGCTTACACCGGTTACCGGTACAGCCGTTGCGGTAACGGTAATGTTATAATTGGCGGTTTTGCCGCCTTCTGTAGTGGTTACGGTGATAATGGCGTTTCCGGCGCTAACAGCGATAACCGTAGCCGTAAGGCCGCTACCGACGCCTGCTTGAACGGTGGCAACAGCGGGGTTACCGCTGGTCCATTTTACCGTTCTTAAGGTCGCATTGGCGGGAATTACGCTGGCAGTCAGTGATAAGGGGGCCCCCCCAACCGCCAGGTAACTCTCTGTGGCTGTTGTGGTAAAGCCGACACTTTCTACCGGCACAACAGCCCCCGAAATTACCCTGACAACACACTCGGCGCTAAAACTTCCGTCTCTGGTGGTAGCGGTGATCGTGGTGTCCCCAAAGCCCACTGCGGTAACCAAACCGTTGCCCGACACGGTTGCGACTTCCTCATCGTCGGATGCCCATGTAACGGCTTTATTGCTTGCGTTTGCGGGTAATACCCTTGCGGTCAACTGTTTGGTCAAGTTGCCACCGGCCAGTGACAGCGCAATGCCAGCGTTGTCCAGGGTGATACCCGTAACCGGCGTATTGCCCGGGTTGTCGCCGGTTCCACAACCGAACAACATCAACGCTGTGATAAATACCACAGCTAGACTTTTCCACAGATTTTTCATAGTAATCTCCTTGCTTTGGTTAAATATAACTCATCTCTTACGAAGGGCATAACTTATTATACCACAGGTTTTATGGTTTCGTTACTTCCTTTTACGAATCGGGGGTAGTTCTTAAGTTATCTGCACCGGACACTAACTACCCTTTGACCGCTCCTGCCATCATACCTTTGACCAGTTTGTCCTGACCGATGATGTACAATATAATGACCGGCAGGCAGGATAAAACCAGCAGGGACATGATCACCGGCGTGTTTATTGAATATTGACCCTGGTATTCCCAAATCGCAAGCGGCAGGGTGCGGGTGTCCTGGGACTGGGTGAGCACCATGGCAAATACAAACTCGTTCCATATTACTACCCCGTTATAAATAGCCAGAGTCGCAAGTCCCGATTTTGACAGAGGGAACATTATCCGGAAAAATGTCGAGAATCTGCCGCAGCCGTCAATCTGGGCGGCTTCCTCCATCTCTTTGGAAATACCCCGCATAAACGAGGTCAGGATGAAAATGGATATGGGCAGGTTAAAAGCCACATTGGGGCCGATAAGGCCGTACACCTCGTCGTACATCTTAAAACGAATAGTCATTATGAACACCGGAATAAGAGTAATGTGAATTGGAATGGACATGGCGGCGACAATGGCGCTGTATATGGGCTTATTCAGCCTGAATTGCATCCGTGAAAGGGGGTAGGCGGCAAAAGCGCTCATGAGCAGCAGCAATACCAGAGAAACGGCAAGGACGATCATGCTGTTAAAAAAATAAACATGGAACCCGCCTCTTATGACGGTAATATAATTTTTAAAATTTATCGAGTTAGGCAGCTTGAAAAGGCCATCGGTAATAAATTCCCCCTGACTCTTGAAGGTGGTCATAATCTGAAACACAAAGGGCGCTCCGGCTATAATCAGCCACAGTACCGCAAAAAACAAGGTCAGCCCCCGGAATAAAGAATCGTAGGCAGGGTTCTTTTTCATTTTACACCTCCGCTTTCCGGTTTAATGCGCCGACAACGATCAGAGCCGTCAGGGTAATCAGAATAAACATTCCCGAGGCGACGGTGGCTCCGTAACCCATGTTAAAACGGATAAAGGACATCTTATACATATATGTTGCCATGAGTTCTGTCGCCACTCCGGGACCTCCTCCTGTCATAACATAGACAAGATCGAAATATTTAAGCGATCCGATAATCGAAAGGGTGATTCCGGAAATAATCGTAGGCCACAGCAGGGGCAGGGACACGCTCCAAAAATACTGGCCCTGTGTCGCCCCGTCCAGGCTGGCCGCCTCATAGAGTTCCACGGGTATTGTCCCGAAAGCGGCCAGATATAAAACCATATAAAAAGGAATGTACTGCCAGCAGACTACTCCAATGACGGTATACAGCGCGGCCTTTGGATTCCCCAACAGATCCACCCCGCCTCCGCCGAACATTTTTGAAATTGACGCGAAGATTCCGTTGCCGGCATCCAAGGAGTATTTAAAAAGCACGCCTATGGCCACAGAGGAGAGCAGATAGGGAATGAACCATACTATCTTGAAAACAGTTCCCTTTTTACCGGCAACGTCCAAATAAGCAGCCAGAGCTATGGCAACAGGAACCTGGAACAGCAGGGACAGAAACATGATCTTCAGATTGTTGACAAAGGCCCTCCAAAAATAACCGTCCTTTACCAGGGCAAGCCAGTTGGAAAACCCCGTAAAAGTCCGGTCCCGTCCCAGACCGCTCCATTCCATTGTGCTGGTAACAAAAGAATCTATTATGGGATACACAACATAAAAAGCGAGAAAAACAAGAGCCGGCAGTAAAAACAATGTTGCCGCAATACGAATTGATCTCTGACGGGCGTTACGAAGAGAAACTGGTTTTCTGCCGGACATAGGCTTACCTCTGTTGTTTTTTAAGGTAAGCCGCCTGGGCATCCTGAAGTTTCTGTGCGGCGTCGCGGGGAGTTAAAGTTCTGCCGAATATCTCCTGGCTGGTAACTTTATGAACATCGGACACTTCAAAGGACAGCGACTGATCATACCAGAGTTGCAATTCCGGAGCCGATTGAATCTGGTCAAACAGTTCCTTCAGAGTCGGGTCGGTCAGCCTTACCCCTTTTACCGGAGGTATGCGTCCGTCAGCCACCGCGTCTTTTACCGCAGCATCGTCAATCAGGCGGGTAATAAGCTCGAACGCTTTTGCCGGGTTTTTTGAAGACGCCGACACATGGTAGAAGTTATCCCCGATTGTACCGAATGCCGTATTGGGGTCTCCGGTTCCCTGCTCGTCTCTGGGGAATTTGAAGAAACCCATCTTGGAATGGTATATGGGGTTTTCGGTACGAGCCTGCATATTAAACCAGCTTCCCATTAAAACCATAGCGGCTTCCCCGCGGTAGATAGGCGCACGCACCTGACCCGAATCCCAGTCCAGACCGTTAAAACCGGTAATAAAAAAGCCTTTCCCTACCCATTCCTGAATTTTTTCACCGGCGTAGATAAAAGCGGGGTCCAGAAAGGTTCCGGAACCGTCAACCGCCTTGATAAACGGCTGGGTTCCGCCCCGGCGGGTAGCCAGGGCCATATAGTACATGGAGCCGGTCCACTGGGTTTTATTCCCTAGAGCGAAGGGGAAAATATTGTTCTTCTTGAGAGTATCGCAGACCGTTTCCAGTTCCCTTATCGTGGTTGGCACTGCCAGCTTGTACTTGTTAAAGATTTCCTTATTATAGAATATCATGCCAATCGCGACATTCTGCATGGGAACGCCCCAGATTTTCCCCTGCCATGTGGCCTGGGTAATCGCGTCATCCAGGAATTTCGCCTTGTAGTTGTTGGCATTCATATAGGGGGTAAGATCCGCGATCTGGTTGTTCTTAACAAATTCCTGCATAGGGCCACCCCCCCATGAGAAGAAACAATCCGGCGCCTTCCCCGATGCCAGAGCCACGGCCAGTTTCTGCTTGTAGGCATCGTTGGCAATCATGGTAAGATTCACTCTGATGTTCGAGTTGTCTTTTCTAAATCTCGCGATGGCGTTCCGGAAGATTTCAGGGCCGTTTCCGTCGGTCTGGATTGACCACAGCTCCAGCGTTTCTCTTTGGGCGAACGCCAGACCGGTAACCGCAAACAGCATCAGACCGGCAAAAATAAAGGTTTTTATATGTTTCATACTTTCCTCCCTGCTTAACTTACTATACATAAGTTATTTATTTAAGTAAAGTACCAGCCGCCAAACTGCACCATCTTACTTTTGGCAAGGGATCCTGACTGCGGTTATATCCATCAGGGCAGGGAAAAGATAAGGGGCTGCCCGCGCCATACGGCGACTGAACAGCCCCTTTGGGTGCTTACCTCTCTTTGTTACTCTTCGTAGTAAGTGATGACGATATTGTCTATGTTAACCGAATTAGTGGAGCCGCCCTGGGGTTTCTCGATTTTGAAACGCACGGCCTCTGTTACATTGAGGTCAAATTTTGCCTTCTGCATAACGCTGCCCCCGGCTGCCCATGCAGGGATACTGGTAATTCTATCGACTTCGACCCACTCGCCAGAGTCTTCAGTCATATAAGAAACGATTAATGTGCCGCCGGAGTGAGTGCTGTACGAACCGTAATCAAAAGATATTGACTTTATGCCGTTTACATAATCCAACAACTCTAAACGGTTTGTTTGCTCGCCTGTGTCCGCAGCATTGTTGCCGCGAAGCCGGAGGCTTCTGGCGCCTTCACGGCGGTCATTAGCATCCATAGTGCTATAGCCTACCGCTTTCCACTTGTATCCGTCCCACGTTAGCTCTTTTCCTGTATAAGGAACACCGGCCCATACAGCATCTTCAAAGTCAACAAGGATAAACGGATCGGTGATTTCTGTGATAACAAGCGTCCCCGCTTCCAGGCCGGTTGCTGCGGTAAAGTTGTTTTCCTCGTCCTCGGCAACGTCAAAGGTAACTTTGTACTCGCCCGCATCAGACGGTGCGTCGGTACTCTTGGGGTAACTTGTGCCGTTTGTCCCTTCATACCAGACGGTTATCTGCCCCTGTGACATGAATTGCCTGGGCTTTATGCTTACCGCTTTGGGGCCGCCGTCGTAAACCGGGTCCAATCCGCTAACGGTAAAATCATCCGCTGTGGGAGTAACGGGGTCGGCTTTAACTATATCGAAGGAATCCTCGTCCTCGCCGATGATGATGATATTGTCAATATTGACCGATGTAGAACCTGATTGGCTGGATTTTACGATTTTGCAACGCACATTCGCTTTATCGATGTCAAATGAAGCGTTTTCCATTGAGCCTTCCCATGCGAGGGCGGTAACTTCACCGGCTTTTTCCCAATTGCCGCTATCTTTAGTTTGATAGTAGAGGGTTATGATACCGCCGCTGTGCGTACCGTATGAAGCATAGTCAAAAGATATTGATTGTATCTTGGTTAAATAGCTTATCAACTCAATACGATGTTCGCTTGCGCCGGTGTCCGTATCATTGCCGCGAAACCGGATGCCCTTTGTATCTTCAATATGATCATTATTGTCCGTAGTAGTTACAACGCCGCTAACCATCCAATTGTATCCGTCCCACGTTACCTGACGCTGTGCATAACCAGAGCCGTCCCATCCGTTTTCAAAATCAATAATCTTGTGCGGCGCGGTGATCGCTGTCTTAATAACCAGCGTCCCCGCATTCAAGCCGGTTACCGCGTTAAAGCCTTCCGCCACCGCTACGTCAAAGGTAACGGCGTATGTGCCTGCCGCTGAAGGTGCGTTGGTATTCTTGGGGTAATTTGTCCCTTCATACCAGACGGTGATCGCCCCGCCGGACTTGCCGTTTTTGGGCGATATGGTTACCGTTTTGGGATCGCCGTCGGCATACCCCGAAGGTATGGTAATGTTGAAATCAGCCGCTACGGGGTTAACGGGATCAACGGGAGTAACGGGAGTAACGGAACTACCATCTGAAATAATGAGCGTTCCCGCTGCCAGACCCGTTGCCGCGTTGTAATTGCCATGAGCCGCAACGTCAAAGGTAACTTTGTATGTACCCTCTCCCGACGGCGCTTCGGTGCTTTTTCCGTAAACCGTGCCGCTTGCCCCTTCATACCAGACGGTGATGAGCCCTGCGGACTTCCCCGTTTTGGCCTCTATTGTTACTGCTTGAGGGGTACCGTCAGCGGTCTTCGTGCCGATACCGGTAATGGTAAAATCAGCAAGGGCCGGCGTTATTTTGCCGTTGTTGTTAGTGGGCTGGTCGCAAGCCGCCATTCCAAGTCCAATTATTGCAAATAATGCAATAATCATTTTAAAAGCCTTCTTCATAATCTTCTCCTTAAAATAATATCTACCCGCATAACGCGGATAGGTCGCCATCTCTGATGGCGCGCCATCTATGATAGCGGTTTTACCTTACATAATGCGCGTTAAACGTGAATGAAAAAAGGATAAAATCTTTGTTAAAATTAAAAAGCAAATTTAACAAGATATTAACCGTTCATTCCCCGCAGCATGTTTTAACGCGGTGGCTATTTCCATGCGGCGGGCATCGCCCGGTTTTTAATAAACCATTCGGTTTCTTTTAGTTTAAGGTTATTGTTACTGCATTTAACCTTAAACCCGCCGTCCGAAACCACAAACGCTATGTCACCGTTCATCGATTCATATTTATTGTTTG
>JAIRRB010000232.1 GCA_031256195.1 Treponema sp. | reverse complement strand
GATTTCTATGGCTGACTCCTTAAACTCCTTCGTGTACGTTCTTCGTCTTATCATGATTCCCTCTCCTTGGGTTTATCACGCTCTTAACTTACTGTCCACTATTCCGGGGGAAGTCCAATTCTTCTTTATGCCTGGCTATTCTTTTTAATGAATTCCAGATTCCATATTTTTTCCGCCTTCCAGCCAATTAACCAAAAAGAAACGGCAAGAATTATGAAAAACGCCGCTTTATGTAATTCATTCCAGAAAAATTCAAAAAATTTGGTATAAAGATTGATAAATAAAAATGTTATACCGAAACTTCTTGACGCGTAATCGTCTTGTTTAAGCCCGTAAACGATTGCCCCAACTGCCGCCAGGCCGGAAAGCACACCCCAATGAATAAGCTCAATTTGTTTTACATCATACCAACTGCTCATATCGCCATAGTTGCCAAAAATTGATAAAATCCAAAGCGCAATAAACAGATAAAGAAGCCCCATTTTATAGGTGAGTTTGTGAAACATTGACAACCGGGAATTGAGGTTAAAAATAAAACTTACTCCAACCAGAATAACGCCAAACAGAACAAATCGTAACGGATAGTTCATTCCCAGATAATATGCTCCCCAGCCAGACACATAACCGGTTTCCGTTCCGAACCAACAGCCAAAAGAGAGAAGCGAAAACAGCCAGACGAGTTTTGAAGGAAACCACATCGCCAAAGCGGCGTAAATTGCCGTTGATAATAAAAGAAGAAGTGAAAAGTGTCCGCTCCCGCTGTCCAATGCTCTTCCCAAATATACAATCGAAACAGCGGTCGAAAGTACGCCGATGAAAAAGATTGCCTCGTTACTGAAAATTTTCTCCGGTTTTCTGTGCCGTCTTTTAATCCCTATGAAATAAATACCTGCCGCCACTGTTAAAAATATCAGACAAAGAGCAAGATTTGACGAAGTAAAAAATTTTTTAATCAAATTAATCAGAAAATCATCGGCAACAACTGCTCCAACCGCAATAATTATACAAATAATGGCAATCCAAAAAGAATATTTCGCTAATTTTTTGAAGTCAAATGAACGGATAGAAAAACTATTTTTTAAAGCCCCTGCTGTTTCTTCGGTTATTATGCCGCTTTTTTCCCATTGGGTTATTGTATCATTCAGAAAAAATCCCTGTTTTTTGTTAAATTTCATTATGAACTCCCTGTTTCTCAATGTTACCGCTCATAAAAGATAATTGTCAATACAAACGGGGCGGAGAAAGCGGACTAGAGTCCGAAAGCGGGCTAAAGTCTGAAGGCGCAAGATGGCAGCAACCGCTTTTTGTTAGTATCGTTAATCGAAAATGTACGCTATTAGGTAGGAATGCGGAGCGAATGAAGAATCTTTACCACGGAGGACGCAAAGTTCCACTGAGTTTTTGATACGAAAATCTTCCTCTCCGTGTAACTCCGTGGTTAAATTCTTCCCGTACTTAACACTCATTCCCTTGTTTTTTTCATTATTTTCCCCTACCATAAACCCATGCCTTTTACCTTGTTCAACACCATGGGCCGAAAAACAGAAATCTTCCAGCCACGACAGGCCGGTAAGGCCGGTTTTTACGGCTGCGGGCCAACGGTGTACAACTATGCCCATATCGGAAACCTGCGGGCCTATGTAGTGCATGACATTCTTGTCCGTTCCCTGCGGCGGGCGGGTTATGAAGTAAACCATGTGATGAATATTACCGATGTGGGGCATCTGTCCGGCGACAACGATGAAGGCGATGATAAAATGGTCAGGAGCGCCGGGGAACGCGGCAAGAGCGTGCTGGAAATAGCCGCATTGTATACCAATGCTTTTTTCAGCGATACTGACCGCCTGAATATTCTGCGGCCCACGGTGGTATGCAGGGCGACCGAACATATTGCCGATATGATAGCCCTGATTCAGCGCATTGCAGATAACGGTTATACCTATTCCGCGGGGGGCAACCTCTACTTCGATATTACCAAAGATTCCGCTTACGGCGAACTTGCCCTGCTGCGGCTGGATGATTTGAAGGCCGGGGCGCGGACTGCCGTGGACGAACACAAGCGGAATCCCCACGATTTTGTCCTGTGGTTTACCAAAAGCAAATTTGAGAATCAGGCGCTGGTCTGGGACAGTCCATGGGGACGGGGCTATCCGGGCTGGCATATTGAATGTTCGGCGATGAGCATTAAATACCTGGGGGAGCAGTTTGATATTCATGCGGGCGGCATCGACCATATACCGATTCACCATACCAACGAGATAGCGCAGAGCGAGGCGGCGACCGGCAAAAAACCCTGGGTGCGCTATTGGCTGCATAATGAATTTCTCGTGCTGGATAAGGAAAAAATGTCCAAGTCGGCGGGCGGTTTTTTGACCCTCCAAAAACTGGTTGATAAAGGCTATGACCCGCTGGATTACCGTTATTTTCTGCTGGGCGGGCATTACCGCAGCCAGTTACAGTTCTCATGGGACAGCCTTGAAGGCGCGAAAAACGCCCGCAAGTCATTAACGGATAAAATTCGCGCTCTCCATGAAAAGAGCCTTTCGCAGCAGCCCACCGGCGTGGAAGAAAAAACCTATCTATCAAATTTCAATAAAGCCCTTGAGGATGACCTTAACACCCCGAGGGCTTTGGCGCAGTTATGGGGTCTGGTGCGGGACAGTTCAATAGAGCCGCAGACGGCGCTGGCGACAGTCCTTGATATGGATGAGGCACTGGGGCTTGGCCTGCGTTCCCTTCTTGACCGGAAAAAACCGCCTGAAGATGAAGCTTTTACGCGGGAAATCGAGGGGATAATCGCCGAGCGGGCCGCGGCAAAAAAGGCAAAGGACTTTGCCCAAGCGGATAGTTTGCGGCAAAATCTTAAAGAACGGGGCATTCTGCTGGAAGACGGTCCGGGCGGAACAATCTGGCGAAGAATCGCCGGTGCCTGAACAATAGTAACCTCTAAAAACTTCAGCTTTTAGAGGTTTTCCAATGAAAAATGTATGTTTCGCAGCCCGTAGGGCGAGAAACTACAAGGGAACCGATAAAAACAACCGGTTTTTAGAGGTTCCTTAGTGTAACAAATTGAGGAAAAACTTGTTTTTTGATGTAGGGGAGCGGCGAAAATGAGCGGAGTTGAGTTCCGTAAGCTGTACGATTCGGCCTTCCCTATTTTGTACAAGGTGGCCTACCGTATTGCCAATTCAGGCGAGGCAGCCGAAGACCTCTGCCAGGAGGCTTTTTTTCGCCTCCACGAAAAAAATATGGTTTTTCCCAGCCCGGAGGAGGCTACCTATTGGCTTATCCGGGTCGTTAAAAATGCCGCCCTGAATTACGCAAAACGGAAACAGCGTGAACGAAGGGCGTATCAGCGGGCATTCAAGGAGGATGTCCGGCAGCCGGAAACCGGGGAGGGACAACTTGTCAAAAAAGAAACCAAAGACGAGGTTTTGAAAGCCCTCAATCAGCTGCCGGAAAATCTCCGCATCGTGCTGGTATTGAAAGAATACGCTGAATTGAATTATAAGGAAATTGGACGGGTGCTTGGTATAAGCGAAGGGAATGTTAAGGTGCGGGTTTTCCGGGCCAGGGAACGGATTGCCGTTCTGCTGCGCGGAATTCTGCCTGAGGAGGGTCAGCAAAATGGCGCAATTATGCCCTGATCATCAACTGCTTTCGGTTTATTTCGACGGGGAACTGCCTTCCCCCTGGAAAGAAAAAATGGAATCCCATATTGCCGGCTGCCGTCAGTGCGCCCGGCGTTTGGAGGCATATCGGCGTATTTCCCCCGCGGCCAGCGGAGGAATGACGGAAGCACTGAAGGAACGGGTCTGGCAGCGGCTGGAACAGCGTACCGGTTTTTCGGCGGAATGGCCGCCGATACAGAACAGGGCGGTATGGCGGCGGCGCATTTCCGTTCCGCTTCCCGCGGCGGCGGCGGCGATTGTGCTGTTCATTACGCTGGCTTTTTTGGCTGTCTTAAAAATAACGGAATCGGCGGAAAGTTCCGGCATGATTCTCGCCGCCGAAACCGAGTTTGACGCGCCGGATATTATTCCCGTTTCTGACATGGAAAATGTGCTGCAGTATTTGGGTAGCCGCGACAACGGCGAAATAATAATCCTCCGTCTGCCGGAAAGCCGCAGTTTCGTCAATTATGGCGAGCCTTCCATTATCAGGGCCGCCGATTACCGCCAAATGGCGGGCCGTCAGATGGCGGACTGGAGAAAACCATAGATGCGCCGTTGTTGCCTGGTTTGTTGTATTGTTGCGGCTCTGGTACATACCGCGCCGATACCGGCGGAAGAAACGGATTCGCCGACAGGGCGGCAGGAAGGAACAGCGGCGGTATCCGGCGATTCTCCCTTGCAGGGCTTTTTTCCCCATTTCAGGAGAAGGGCGCTGATAATGAACATAAACGCCCGCCTGGTAGAGCAGAATCAAACCGTTATATGGAATGAGTCGCATCAGAAAACTACCATGCCTGGTCATCCGGTGGGGATAAAGCTGGTGGGGGCAAACCTCGTGGTGGTGGCTCAGTTTACCCCCTATATCCGCCGGGGCATTCAGAAATTTTTGGTGGCGCAGGGGCAAATTTGGATGGAGATTCCCAATCAGGGGATACGTTACCATACCTCAATGCAAACAATACCGCTGGAATTCGGCGAACCGGTTTACTTTTTCCCTCTGGGTCCCCGCAAGGATGAGGACGCAGCCTGCATCGAAGTAATGCTTACCTTGCATCCTTATGAAGATAATTAAAAAATTAGCGCCGGCGCTTTTGATGGTACTGGCAGGCTGCCGGCCTCAAACGCCGCTTATTCATTCTATTTATCCCCAAACCGGGTCAATGGGGGAAACGGTAACCATTAAAGGGGCTTCTTTTGGCAAGGAACGGGATGAATCCTACATCACCATAGCGGGAGCGCAGCCGACCGGTATGTCCTACCTTGAATGGCAGGACAATGAAATTATGTTTCGTACTCCCGAATTCGGAGAAGCCGGTCTGGTTTATGTGTATGTCAAGGGCAAAAAAAGCAATGGCGTACTTTTTACCAACAGGGCGACGCTGCCCAGACCGGTACGGGATGATGTGAGGGCGGCGGGGCCGCGCGTTACTGCAGTAACGCCCCAGTCAGGAACAGCCGGCGCTCTGGTCAGCATATACGGAACCGGTTTTGGCAATTCGCGGGGAAACGGCGGCGTTTTTTTTGCGTGGAATGCGCTGTCGCCCGCTTCGGCCCCGCTTGAGGCGCGGGTGCAGGAATTTGCCGAAGTTGCTGAAACCGAGTTTGGCTACGAACTGTGGACTGACCGGGAAATACGGGTCCGCATCCCCGATGGCGCATCCGGCGGAAATATGGAAATACGAACCGCGCGGGGCGGCAGTTCCCCTCCCCTGGGTTTTGATCTTGCCGCCAGGACGGGAACCAAAACATTCCGCGACAAGCGGAGTTATACGGTTAATTATTCGGTGAATGTAAAGACCGGCGAAGCGCAGCCGCCCAATACCCTGTACCTGTGGATTCCCCATCCGGCGGCATCGGCGGCGCAGAGAAACGCGGAATTGTTGAGCGCCAGCACGGAACCCTTTATAGACAGCTACCGGGGAATTAGCCTGTACAAACTGGACAATCTGACGGCAAACAGTGACGAACAGATTAACCTCTCATGGAAAGTCGAAGTTTACCGCATAGAAACAACGATATGGTCCCAGTCCGTCAGACAGGAACAAAATTCTCCCCTCAACACCGCTTATACCCAAAGCAGCCCTCAACTTCCCGCCGATGATCCCCGGATAGTCAATCAGGCCGCGGCGCTGGCGGGCAGGGAACGCAACTCTTACACCAAAGCGCAGAGGGTCTACGAATGGATGACGGGCGGCAATTTTGTCTGGGAAAGCCAGTCTGGGGGCGATATTTTTTCCGCGCTGGAAACCAAACATATTGATTCCTGCCTTGCCGCGCTGTTGTATTGCAGTCTGCTCCGCTCGGCGGGGGTTCCCTGCCAGCCGGTGGCCGGGGTGCTGGTAAGCCGGAATCAACAGACCATGAACCATTACTGGGCGGAATTCTGGCTGGACGGTTTCGGCTGGGTTCCCGTTGACCCGGCTATGGGCGCCAAAGCGATTCCGGCCCCGTTCAGTGTTTATGAGGAGCAGCCGAATTTTTATTTTGGTAATATTGACAACCAGCGCATAGCGTTTTCGCGGGGATTTTCCAATCTTTCGCCCATGGATCCCCATGGCCGCACGGCGGTGCAGAGCCGCTCCTATTCTCTGCAAAATATCCGGGAAGAAGCCATTGGCGGCATTGAGTCCTATTCCAGCCTGTGGGGGGATATTACAATTACCGGAATTTATGCACAATAGGAGTATGGTAACCGTTATTTCACTGGGCGGCTCCATTGTAGCCCCCGACAGCGCTGACGGACAGTTTTTGAAGCAATTCTCGCAGCTTATCCGCAGCCTGATTGAACAGGACGATGAACGGCGCTTTATTTTTGTGGTAGGCGGCGGCGGCCCCGCCCGTGCCTGGCAAAATGCCTACCGCGAGGTCTGCGGCGATTCAGTGTGTGATGAAGAAGCGGACTGGATTGGGATAATGGCGACACGGCTCAATGCCCAACTGGTTAAGGCGGTCATGGCC
>JAIRRB010000079.1 GCA_031256195.1 Treponema sp. | reverse complement strand
TTAAAAGGTAAATAAAATATCGGAGAAGCGTAATTGCCACTGGTCCTTGTTACTACTAAAACTCCGCCTGATAATACCGCAGTCGGGAGTGAGCCAGAATCGCCGCCATTTAGGTCATACGTCGGATAACCGGCAGGTATAGTGTCCGTGGCAAAATCATACTGGATACGAAGCGCACCCGGTTCCGGGCTTTCCTTTACGGTAATAACAAGGTTTCTGGTTATCCCGCCTGTAAAGTTGAATACTAAAGTTACTGAACCAATAGACAGACTTGCCAAGTATGATTTATTTATCGTTACGGTATTACCGCTTACAGAATATTCTGTTCCCTGGGTTAGGCTAGTAATGCCTGAGAAAGTATTTCCATCCAGCGTCATCTCTACGGTAATGTCGCTTTGCAGGTCTGGCCTTTTATCGAAGACGGTAGTTGTCGGATTAATGGCCGTAGCGCCGCCTATCGCGCTTTCCTGTACCGTGATGGCAATGTTTCTGCTTGACCCGGCGCTGAATTCAAAGACAAGCGTTGTTGTGCCAATAGCCTGCGCCGCCAAATATTCTTTTTTGAGCGTTACCACATTGCCGCTTAGGGTATAATGCGTACCGCTGGCCAGCGCTGCCGCTCCGTTTTTTATGCCTGAAAGGGTATTTCCGTTAAGCGTCATAGTTACAGTAATGTCTTTTTGCAAATCCGGCCTTTTATCGAACACTGCGGATGTCGGGCTGATAGTAGCACTTGTAACGCCGCCTGAATCCGAAGAAAGATACGCCCTGAAATTGCCGCTGCAATGCAGCATACCCATCAAATATAGGCAGCCGTCATAGTAACGGTATTGGCCTGTTGTCATGCTGATATTCCAGAAATCGTCGAGGAAATCCCATGCGCGTACATTTGTCGCCGCCAGAGACGCAACCGCGTTACAGGCAACCAGGCCCGGCGAATGATCCTTTGAAATCTGCTCCCCATTTAATTTCCAGTTATTTCCGTAAGAAGAGACCCCTTTGCTTGCAAAGAAAGTTTGAATTCTATCGGCAAAAGTCTTGGGCCAGGCATAGTCTGCCCACCACGCGTAATCTACCGTGATGTTCATCGCAATCCGCCATGCGTCAAACAGGAAATCCGCGTGATTTCCGCCGGTAGGCGTTCCGTCAAATAACGAATAATCCGGCCCTAATCCCGTTGTGGAATTTACCGTTTTGGGGAAATAGTCTCGGCTGGCCTGCACCGCGTTTTTCCAGAACGTTACGTCTTTTTTTGCCTCGGCCTCGCTTCCCCAAATCTCATTCCAATATTTTGTCCCCTGTTCCACTTCTTCCGCCCATACCCCATAAAATGCCGGTAAATGGTAAGAGGGGTCTGTGTGATTGGCCGAACCTCCATAAGGAACGAATGTGGGCATATAATTGTCCTGGTTAAACATCGGAGGCTCTGAATGAGGATCCCCTTTTGCCGTGTCACGGCGAAGCATATCATAGAGAATCTGCCGCGCTATCTTTCCGTAATTATAATCGCCGGTTCCGTCTCCCCAGCGGGCAGACGCGAACAACAGCGCTGTTGCAAAGTACATATCGCCGTCAGGGGCGGCGCTGTGATCTTTATGAGAACCATTTGTATTTAACTGCCACGAGAAATACCCCCTTGAGTTATTACCGGCATTTGTTGTGTTATACATATAGGTCTTTGCCCATTTCCAAATCCGGTCGAATTCTGTTTTCTTGTCAAGCTGCACGCAAATCATCATGGCGTAAGACATCCCTTCGGAACGCACGTCATTGTTGCCCGAATCCAGAATGTAGGCCATGTCGCTTCCAACCGGATAGTAGATTTTTTCCGTTTCCGTTCCGTAGAACAGCTTGTTCCACGCGTTTTGTACTTTCGCGTCAATTTCCGCGTCGTTTTTGCCCATCTCCTTGAAAAGATTACGGTAAATCCCCGTTCTTACCGCTCCCTGCGAAGCCGGTACCGGCGGGGTAGTTGGCAGCACAAACGGCGGGTCGGGATGATAGTCATCTCTCAGCGTGAAGGTAAGATCGTCAATCAGGTAATCAGCGGCAGTATTAAGGTTAAAGCCAATTGCTACATTAATGGCTCCCTGTAAATTCTTGATTGCGTCTCCAGGAGGGTTAGAGATTGTTATCACATAGTCAGTCCATGTGTTCAAAGTTGGTGTTGACGGTGTACTTCCCACAAGGTTTGCCGCAAACTGATTTCCACTGGTAGAGGGGTTTCCAAAACCCCATTTCACAAATGCGTTAGCGTTTTTCGCGGCATAAACATAAATAGTTTGGGACGTTGATAAACCCGCTCCGCCAATTATCCTTAATCTGAATGAAAATGATTTATAGTATTGAAGTTCATAAGGCAGATTAAACGGAATAACAGCCGCTTGATTATAATTATTGGCGGTAATTTGCAATGATTTTTGTCCGGAATTGGCCGGGTCAGCGACAACTTTTACTGTTGTAGGTTTACTATCTCCCTCCGTATACCCATATACATCGCCTATTGCCTTGTCTTCAAAATCGACAATCGTAGTTCTGGGCACTTCCGCCGGAGGTCTTGGCGCCTGCGTCGTGATTGGATCGCTTACCTGCACCGCGCCTGCAGTACAGTTGTCGTTTTCCTTTGTCCGCGCGAAGGCATAATAAACCGTATTGGGAGTTAATCCGTTGAAAGTCAGCCCATACTGCCAGTCGCTTGCCTGAGGTACGGGACTTGCCGCTGTCGAAATGGCATATTCGGGCGATTGCCCATAATCGGGCGGGGTTACCGTTACCGCCCTGATGGTTATACTGTTTTGTGTTTCGGATGCCACTTCCGGTTTGCTGACCGTCCTGCCGTCCGCTTTGGCGACGGTAAGGGTATACATGGCCGTGGTTTCCTCATAAGTCGAGTCTGAGGCTTTTGTCGCGGTGATTGTGGTTGTTCCTGCGCGAAGTATGGTTACTTCCCCGGCGGCGCTGTTCACTGTTGCGATACCGGTATTGCTGGAAGAGTAGCTTATCGCTCCTGCCCCGGAACCGGTGTTGGTAATCGCTTTGGTAAACGGAGGGTCGCCGTAGGTTTTGTTTTCGTTATTGGTATCCGCAAAAGCTATAGTATCAAACTGCAGGTCTGAGTGGGCAAATATCGCGTTAATGGTAATAATGCCGCCGCCTGAATCTTCCCCGTTTATAGTGTACTGCCTTGTGCCGCTTCCCGCATCGTTCACCGCAGCGATAGCCGCGTGTGTGCCGGAGAAAACAAGCCGGTTGTTAAGAGCGGTATCGGCGACAGTATAGTTGAAGGTTATTTTTTTTCCGGCTTTGCCGCTTGCGGATGAAGCGGTAACACTGTCTGTCCCGGTATTACCGGACATATTGATTTCGATGGTATAGAGATCGTCCGGTTTATCGGGACCATCGGGATTTCCGTTGCCTTTCGGGAGAATTTTATTTACAAAGGGATTGCTGCAGGCGGCCAGCATCGCCGGCACTATAAACGCCGCTATAATATATTTTCGTTTCATCGTCTTCTCCTTATTATCTATAAATCAAAACGCAGACCCGCCTGAAGGCCAATCCCCCAGACAAAAGGGTACCCGCCCCGAACCGAAGGTTCCAGATACCAGTTTTTACCCGCATTAAAACGCCAGCCCAGAGCCAGCCCCCCCAGAAACGCGGGATAACTCTCGCCATCCTCAAAAAAAATCGCCGCACCCAGCTCCGCCTGCGCAAAGAAGCCGCTGAGTTTAAAGGGAATGTAATACCGAACCAGAGCCGCCGGCTCCAGCGTCATTATCGTGTCCAAATTGGCGCTGATGGCCGCTTTCAGCCCAAGGCTGAATTGCCGGTTCAAATCAACCGCAAAAGACAAACCGCCGCCCAGGGCAGCGCCTTCGCGGGTATTGGCATTGGTTTCCACGCCCAAACCGGCAAACATACCGGTCTGGGCGAAAAGGCCGCCTGCCACAAACAACAGGCACACCATTGCATGGAATTTTTTCATATCCTCCCCTTTGACGATGAACATGGCCGCCCCCGAAGGAGCGGCTATGCGAGTTATTAGAATCTGTTAGGAGTCGTTTTTGAACCAGAACACAACATTGGAAATTTTCCATTCTGTTGTACTGCTATTCGATCCTGAGTGATCATAAAAACAGAATTCTATCGTGCCTGATAAACCGGCTGCTTTGGTTGGGTTAATGGCAATCTCTATACTTTGCACAGTATTGCCGTTAACACCTGGGTCGGTAGTACCAACATCAAGAGCGCCGTTTCTTGGATCGCTGGAAATAGTCAATGTAGGTGATGCCGCTATCAAGGCAACATTCTTGCTGCCTGTATCTCCGGCTATTCCTTGCATTGTAAACGTAACCTTCTCATAATCCGCCAAAGTAAGGCCTGCCCCCAATGTAAGCGTGAATTTGGCCCAGTCACTTTGATAACCGCCACTACCGTATTTGAAGTTGTAGG
>JAIRRB010000110.1 GCA_031256195.1 Treponema sp. | reverse complement strand
GCCCCCCGGATATAACGTTCATGGCAGAGGGCGGCAATGCGGCCCAGATAACTGTGGGGAGCGGCGGGACCGGCCCGCAGGTCTTCCGCTATGGCCGGCAGCAGTATACCGTCCCGTCCGGTCAGCTCATAACCTTTTTCGGTAATGGTAAAACTGGCCATTTGCAGGGAAGCAGAAGCGAAGATTTTTTTCAGTTCATCAAGGTTCTTGTCCATTCTGAAAGAGGAAGCGACCGAAGCGATAACCTGTTTGTCTATGGTTCCGTCTGATTTAAGCGTAACCAAAAGGCTTAAATTATCGAAGGGGCTGAAACATTTGTCAATGATTTCCCCATCGTAGCCTTCGGCAACGACAATGCCGGTGCACAAAAGTCCCTGTTCCAGCAGGCTTTGGGCCAGAGCCGCGGGAAAAGCCCGAAAAATGTTTCCCGCTCCAAAATGAACCCATTGGGGCGCGGCTTTGGTCGCCTGAATCATTGCCCCGCGGTCAAAACGGGGCAGCGTTATGCCGGCTTTTTCCCAGAGTTCAGGGCGCTGCAGTTCTTCATCATTTAATCGCATGGTTTCCAACTTTCGCTCCTCATCCCACTATACCGCTTTATTGGGTATTTTTACAACTATCCGTGTTATCGTCATTTTTTACAATAAGTGTGACCTTGTGAAAAAACAACGCTTCTTTTATAATAAATGCAGTGATTCATTCCAGTCAGGTTTCTAAAACAAACTATGTGACGATTGCCGTCGTACTCATGCTGGTTTCGCTTTCAGCCTGTCATAAACCCGTTGTTCAAAGGCCGGGCGGAGCGCCCGCGTTTACTTCATTTCGGGATATTCCCGGCGTAACCAATGATGAAATTAACGCCATTGAGGCGCTTCGGGAGAAAACCGGTTCTTTCATCTATGGGATGGGAACATCCGCCGAAACTTTTGTCAGTGAAAACGGCGAAATGGGGGGGTATTCTGTCCTGTTCTGCGAATGGCTTTCACAGTTGTTCGGGATTTCGTTTACGCCTGTTATTTATGCATGGGGCGATTTGGTTGCGGGACTCGACGCAGCTGAAATTGATTTTACCGGAGAGATGACCGCCACCGATGAGCGCCGAAAGACGTATTTTATGACCAATGCCATTGCCGAACGTCCGGTAAAAACCCTCCGGCTTGCGGATAGTATGCCCCCTCCGGAAATCGCCCGTTCGCGTCCGCCGCGCTGCTGCTTTTTGACCGGAACTACCACAATTGACGATGTTACCGCGCGCTTGTCTTACGAGTATGAAATTATCCGCGTGCGCAGTTTTGATGAGGCTTATCAAGCGCTCAAAAGCGGAGAAGCCGACATCTTTTTTACCGAAGGCCCCCATGAGGCCGCTTTTGACATTTACAGCGATGTAATAGCCGAATATTTTTTCCCCGTAATTTACAGTCCGGTTTCCCTGAGCACCGGAAACCCTGCGCTTGTGCCGGTTATCTCGGTTGTGGAAAAGGCGCTGCAAAACGACAGTATGCGCCATTTAACCGGATTATATAACGCCGGGTATCAGAATTACCGGAAGCATAAACTGATTTTGCGTTTGTCCGCAGAAGAAAAAGCGTATATACGCGATCATCGAACCGTACCGCTTGCGGCTGAATATGATAATTATCCGGTCAGTTTTTATAATACGCAGGAAAAACAGTGGCAGGGAATTGCCTTTGACATATTGAATGAAATTAAAACTCTTACCGGTCTGTCATTTGAAGTTGTCAATAATCATCATACCGAATGGCCTGATTTGTTAACAATGCTTGAAGACGGAAAGGCGTCCATGGTCTCCGAATTAATCCGCTCGGAAGAACGGAAAGGACGTTTTCTGTGGGCGGATACCGTGATATTAACCGATTATCCCGCGCTTATATCAAAGTCGGAATTCCCCGATATCAATGTCAATGAAATACTGTATATAAAAGCGGGCTTACCCAAAGATACCGCGCATACCGAATTATTTCGCAGCTGGTTTCCCGATCACCTGAATACGGTGGAATACGGAGGTCTGGATTTAGCCCTGGACGCTTTGAAGCGCGGCGAAATTGATATGGTGATGGCGAGCCAGCATCAGCTTCTTATTCTGACCAATTACCGTGAACTTATCGGTTACAAGGCCAATGTTATTTTTAATTATTCATTTGAATCTACCTTTGGCTTTCACCGGGACGAAGCGTTATTATGCTCCATTGTTGACAAGGCGCTTGAAACGGTTGAAGTAAAGGATATATCGGGACAGTGGATGCGTAAAACGTATGATTACCGGATGAAACTGGCGCAGGAGCGGCTTTCATGGATTATCGGCGCGTTCATGCTGTTGGCCCTGATTGTTTTTCTGTTTGTTTTGTTTCAGCGAAAAAGCCGTGCGGAAAAACAGCTTGAAAAACTGGTACAGAAACGGACAAACGAGCTGGTGATTCAAAACGCTACTCTTGCCGCCATGTTTGACGCAACTCCCGACCTTGTATTTTGCAAAGATTTGAATTCGCGTTTTACGCGATGCAACAAAACTTTTGAACGCTATTTTAATATCCGTGAAGCGGATGTTATCGGGAAAGGAGACGTTGACGGCCTGGGAATACCCGCCGATTTGGCGGCGCAATACAGCGAGCGGGATCGCCAAATTATCAGCGATGGCCAAATATCGGTAGTTGAGGAATATATACCCTCTGCCGGCGGAATCGTACAGCTTTTTGAAACATCCAAAGTTCCGCTGGTGCAAAACGGGCGGATAACCGGACTGCTGGTTATATCGCATAACATAACCGAGCGTAAAGCAATGGAAGAACAGGCTCTGAGCGCCAACCGCGCAAAATCGACATTTCTTGCCAACATGAGCCACGAAATCCGCACTCCGCTCAACGCCATTATAGGTATGACCACGATAGGGAAATCCGCCCATGAACTTGAACGCAAGAATTATTGTTTTACCAAAATTGAGGGTGCGTCATCGCATTTGCTGGGCGTTATCAACGACGTCCTGGATATGTCAAAAATTGAAGCCGGCAAGTTTGATCTTTCACCGGTTGAATTTAATTTTGAAAAGATGATTCAATCGACGGCCAATGTTATCAATTTCCGTGTGGACGAAAAGCGGCAGCAGCTCACGGTACACATAGACAGCGCTATTCCCCCGGTTCTGATTGCCGATGATCAGCGGCTGGCCCAGGTCATTACCAACCTTTTGGGAAACGCGGTTAAATTCACGCCGGAACACGGTTTCATCAATCTTGACGCACGGTTTTTGGGGGAAAAAGACGGTCTGTGTACCATAGAAATCACGGTAAGCGACAGCGGAATCGGCATCAGCGCCGAACAGATCGAACATTTATTCGCTTCGTTTCAGCAGGCGGAAATCAGTACGGCGCGCCGTTTTGGGGGTACCGGCTTGGGTCTTGCCATTTCCCGAAATATTGTTGAGATGATGGGCGGGACAATAGGGGTTCAGTCCACACCCCAAAAAGGTTCTGTTTTTGCGTTTACCATACAGGCGCAAAAAAGCGTCCATGCGCATAATGCGCCAGGCGATTATCCGGGCGTGGATCGTACGGATAAAGATGGGGCTGATATAACCGGACTTTTTGCGGGGCGGCGTATTCTTCTGGTCGAAGATGTGGAGATAAACCGCGAGATTGTGCTGGCACTGTTTGAGTCAACGCGGTTGGAAATAGACTGTGCGGAAAACGGGCTGGAGGCGGTAAGTAAATTCAGCGAAACGCCGGAAAGGTACGAGTTGATTTTTATGGATGTACAGATGCCCGAAATGGACGGTTATGAGGCGACGCGGCAGATACGGGCTTTGGATATGCCGAAAGCCCGCAGTGTTCCCATCATAGCCATGACGGCGAATGTGTTTCGGGAGGATATTGAAAAGTGTATAGCGGCGGGTATGAACGGCCATGTGGGCAAACCTCTGGCTTTTGATGAAGTTCTGGAGAAACTAAAGGATTATTTAGGTTAATAAAGGAGATTCAGATGTCAATTATGCGTAATTTGATACGGAAAATAATGCCGAAACGTCCGCTGTTTACGCAGTTGTTGTTCACTGTTTTTGCGTTTGCACTGATGGTTGTTTTAAGCCACGGCTTTGTGAACAGAATCGTGCATGATGGCCTGGTACGCAACACGGAAAATATACTTGACTTTGTAGAAGCCCAAATCAACTCCGATTTGGGGGAAATAGAGGTGATACTGAACGGTTTTGCGCAAAGCGTGCGCAGTTTAATCCTGCACGGCGAAGATGCCGACAAACTGCAATATTACACCGTTGATATGTCCGAGTATTTACGGTCAAGAAAAAACAATACGCTGATGGCTAACGGCCTTTACGGCTATATTGAAAAAGTTTCGGGCGGGCCTGTTTTTCTTAACGGTCTTAATATGGACCCGCCGGAAGGGTATACGCCCACGGCTCGCCCCTGGTACCGGAATTCTCTTGAGGCCGGCGGCGGCATTGTCGAAACGCCGCCTTACCATGATGTGGTAACAGGCAAGATTATTGTGACTTACTCCTGCAGTATTTATGACGATGACGGCGGCCATTTGGGTGTTGTAGGTATTGATGTTCGAATTGACCATATCGGGGAAAAAATCGTCAGTACGGCCCTTACCAAAGACGGTTACGGAATTTTGCTTACCAATGATTTGACAATACTTGCCCATCCCAATCATGAATTTATAGGAATGAACGCGACTACCCCGTCAATTCCCCTCTCAAAATTGGTAAATGATATGATGATGAAAGGGAGTATTTCGGAAACGCCGTTAAAAAATTGGCAGGGCGAAGATACCATTGCCTTTATCCGGCAGCTTTCAAACGGCTGGTATTTGGGACTTTTGGCGTTAAAAGCCTTGTATTATCAGGATGTAAGAAATATGTCCCTGACCTTGAGCATATTGGGTATGGTATTTGCCGCGTCGCTGATTATTGTGCTGATAAGTGTTGACACGGCCAAGGGTAAATCGGACATGGTGAGCAGGCACAAGAGCGCTTTCCTCGCCAATATGAGCCACGAGATACGTACGCCGATGAACGCGATAATCGGCATGATCACCATAGGAAAAACCGCTTCCGATATTGAACGCAAGGATTACTGTTTTTTGAAAATAGAGGACGCTGCGAATCACCTGCTCGGTGTAATCAACGATATTCTGGATATGTCCAAAATTGAAGCCAATAAATTTGAAATTTCACTGGCGGAATTTGATTTTGAGAAAATGCTCCAGCGGGTGGTGAATGTTATCAATTTCCGCATGGATGAAAAACACCAAAGATTTTCGGTACACATTGACCGGGCTATCCCCAAAACCCTGATCGGGGATGACCAGCGGCTGGCCCAGATTCTTACCAATCTGTTGGGAAACGCGAATAAATTCACGCCGGAAAAAGGTTCCATCGCCCTTGCAGCGCGCCTTGCGGGAAACGAAAACGGCCTGTGTACCTTGCAGCTTTCGGTAAGCGATACGGGGATTGGCATAAACGCCGCACAGCAGGAAAAACTGTTCCAGTCCTTTGAACAGGCTGAATCCAGCACGACGCGCAAATACGGGGGTACGGGGCTGGGTCTTGCGATTTCCAAAAACATTGTGGAAATGATGGGCGGAACAATAGAAGTTCAGTCCGAACAGGGAAAAGGTTCAACGTTTACCTTTACGGCTCAGATGCAGCGGGGCGCGGAGGGAAGACAGGGAATTCTGCCTGCGGATGTGAATTTGGACAATGTCCGTATTTTGACGGTAGATGATGACCCGGATATTTTAACATATTTCCGTAACATTACGCACGAATTTGGCGTATTGTGCGATACTGCCGCCAGCGGGGAAGAAGCGCTCGCCCTTGTGGAAAAAAACGGCTGTTATCATATTTATTTTGTGGACTGGAAAATGCCTGAAATGGACGGTATACAACTGGCGCATGAACTGAAATCCCGTTCCGCCGCCAATTTAGATTCTGTTGTGATAATGATTTCCGCCGCCGAATGGAGCGCCGTTGCGGAAGAGGCAAAAAAGGCGGGGGTTGATAAATTCCTGTCCAAGCCCCTGTTTCCGTCTACCATCGCGGATATCATCAATGAGTGTATAGGTACGGGCAAAGGACAAACGGAGAAGGAGCGGGCGGATATTACCGGCGCTTTTGCAGGACGGTGCATACTTATGGCGGAAGATGTAGAAATTAACCGCGAGATTGTACAAACCCTGCTTGAGCCGACACAGTTGACGATAGACTGCGCGGAAAACGGTTTGGAAGCCGTCCGTATGTTCAGCGAAGCGCCGCTTAAGTATGACCTGATTTTTATGGACGTACAGATGCCTGAGATGGACGGCTATGAGGCGGCGCAGCGTATACGGGCATTGCATGTTCCGGAAGCCAAAACCATACCAATTATCGCCATGACGGCCAATGTGTTCAGGGAAGATGTTGAGAAGTGTCTGGAAGCCGGCATGAACGGCCATGTTGGAAAACCATTGGATTTTAAGGAACTCATGGACAAATTGTATGCCTATTTGTCTGTGGGAGGCGGTTATCATGGTTAATATCCCGGAATATTCTCGACATATCAATATATATTGTGTATTATTGAAGTAGATGCCAAAGATAAGCCCCAAAACGGAAAAAAATAACAATACCGACAACAGGGAGGCACCGGAAATGTTCGAACGCAATACCGCCATTGCTGACGCACTGAATAAATCAATAGAGATATTTTCCGCCCATAAAGAACAAACATTTGACGAAGTAATGAGCAACGGTATAAGGCCGGTGGCAGAAGTTATGGGACTGGATCGCATTGTTTTTTACACAGTAGTGGACAGGGAAAAGATGCGTTTCGGGCAAATTTACCGCTGGGACAAGTCGGAAGGCGGATTGACTTGTTTGAACGAGGATCTGCTGGTCTTACCCAATATTCCTGCCATAGAAAACTGGATTTCAATCACATCGCAAGGCAGCAGTGTACGGCTGAAGGAAAGCGATTATTCCAAAGATGAAGCGGCGTTCCTGGGTAAATACGGCATTAAATCAATATTAATGCTGCCTGTTTTCTCATGTGGAAAGTTTTGGGGCATTACCAGTTTTCAGAATCATACCAGCAGTTGCTATTTTGACGAAGGCTGCGCCAATTTACTGAATTCGGCGATGCGTATATTCACCAACGCCATTATCAAGGAAGAAATGGACCGTACCCAGGAAAAAGTAATTGAGACACTTAAGAACCACGAAAAAATGGTGGATACGCTGAACAAGGTCGCTATCAGATTTCTTTCGCAAAGCAATGATTCGTTTGAGGACACCATGACGGCGGGCGTGAAAGATATCGCCGATGCATTCGATTTGGACAGATTTTCGCTGTGGCGCATCTCTACCAAACCCGACGGCCTGCACGGCGGGCAAATTTACCGCTGGGACAGGGAAGCCGGCGGTACCACCGTACCGACAAAAGGACTGGAAGACCTCGCTTTTGCCCAGCATGTGCCGCATTGGGGAAAAATTTTTGCCAGCAACGGGATAATCAACAGCCCGGTACGGCTTCTGCCCGAGGCGGCCCTGTTGCAATCGTTCGGCGTAGTTTCGGCGTTTGTTACTCCTTTGTTTATCAACAACATTCTGTGGGGCTTTGCCCTTCTTGAAGACCGCCATAACGAACGTTTTTTTGATAAAGACAGCGCCGATTTGTTGCGCTCGGCGGCGTTTCTGTGCGCGAACACTATCATACGTACAGATATGGAGCGCAAAATAATTAACGCTAACGAATTTACCCGCGCTGTTCTTGACGCCTCACCCCTGAACTTTACTGTTATTGATGAAAACGCGCGTATTGTTGACTGCAATGACACTACGTTAGATAAATTTGAGACTACCAGGGAATACTATCTGGAACATTTTGATGAGTTATCACCTGAATACCAGAGCGACGGGACAAAATCCAGCGAGAAAATAGCCGAGGTAGTCAGACGGGCATTGGATGGTGAAAAGCAGGTGTTTGAGTGGGTACACCGTTCGTTTTCGGGAGAACTTATTCCTTTTGAAGTTACGCTGATACGCACGACATATGACGGGAAGAATGTTGTTCTGGGTTATCAGTACGACCTGCGCAATATCAAAAAGATGGAGGAAAATATACGCGAACAGGGCGACCTGCTTAAAGTCAGGCTGGAACAGCAGGAACTGATATCGGAAATTTCAAGGGGTTTTATTTCATCAGGCGATTCGAAAACCTATGTAAAAGAAGCCATTGCCAAACTGGGACGTTATCATAATGTGTCTTTGGTATATATTTTCGGTATTGATTATCAGCGCAGCAGTACTTATTTGGCGTATCATTGGGTTGCTGACAACACTTTTCCGCGCGTTGTTGAATTTGATTTATTTAGTTTGATTAAATCCTTTTTTCCGGAAAGACTGCCTAACTACATTACAACAGCGGTAGTTTTCTGCGAGGATATTGCCGCCAGTTCGGACGAATCTTTCCGCCCCCTGTTATCTGTTGATGTCAATGCGTTTATTTGCGCGCCGCTTTATGTTGAAGGCCGTTTATGGGGAATTTTGAGCGTTGAGCAGTGCTTTACGCCCCGTCAATGGACGAGTGAAGAAAAAAGTTTTGTTGCCATGACAGCGAGTACCATTTCGGGTATCATCATGCGCGACATTTACAACACCATGCTGCAGGATGCGCTGTACAAGGCGACTGAAGCAAGCAAGGCGAAAGGGGAATTCCTTTCCAACATGAGCCATGAAATGCGGACGCCGATGAACGCCATAATCGGCATGACGGCAATCGGCAGAAATTCAAAAGACATGGAACGCAAAGATTACGCGCTGAACAAGATCGACGATGCATCAACACACCTGCTCGGCGTTATTAACGATGTACTCGATATGTCAAAGATCGAAGCGAATATGCTGGAACTGTCGCCCATTGAATTTAACTTTGAAAAGATGCTGCAAAAGGTAGTCGCGGTGGTCAATTTCCGCGTAGACGAAAAACAGCAGAAGTTCACGGTACGCATCGATAAAGAAATTCCCAAAACCCTGATTGCTGATGACCAGCGGCTGGCCCAGGTGATTACCAACCTTCTGGGAAATGCCGTTAAATTCACGCCGGAAAAAGGCTCTGTCACGCTTGATGCGCGCCTTATTGAAGAAGAAAACGGCCTTTACACCGTACAAATCTCGGTCAGTGATACGGGGATTGGCATAAGCGACGAACAGCAAAAACGTTTGTTCAGTTCCTTTCAGCAGGCCGAAAGCAGCACCACGCGCAAGTATGGGGGGACGGGACTGGGACTTGCTATTTCCAAAAGCATCGTAGAAATGATGGGCGGCAAAATATGGGTACAGTCCGAGCTTGATAAAGGTTCTACTTTTGCCTTTATCATTCAGGCGCAGCGCGGCACAGAGGAAAAACAGGGTCTTTTGAATCCGGATGTAAATTTGAGCAATGTCCGTATTTTAACCGTAGACGATGATCCCGATATATTGGCGTATTTCCATGACATAATGCAGAGATTCGGCATATTCTGTGATACCGCCATAAGCGGGGAAGAAGCGCTCCGGCTGGTAAACCAGAACGGCTGTTATCATATTTATTTTGTAGACTGGAAGATGCCGGGTATGGACGGCATACAACTGGCGCGTGAACTCAAAGTGCGTGCGTCCAAAGATTCTGTCGTAATAATGATTTCCGCCGCTGAATGGAGCGCGGTTGTACAGGAAGCGAAACAGGCGGGTGTGGATAAATTCCTGTCCAAACCCCTGTTTCCGTCTGCCATTGCAGAAATCATCAATGAATGTATCGGTGTAAACAAACAGCAAGTGGAGGAAGCGCAGGAAGATATAAACGGCCTTTTCGCGGGGCATCGGATTTTACTGGTAGAAGATGTGGAGATTAACCGTGAAGTTGTATTGGCCCTGCTTGAACCAACTCAGTTGACAATAGATTGTGCGGAAAATGGCGTAGAAGCCGTGCGTATGTTCAAAGAAGCCCCGGAAAGGTATGACCTGATTTTCATGGACGTACAGATGCCCGAAATGGACGGCTACGAGGCGACACGGCGTATCAGGTCGCTGGACATTCCGGCGGCACAGAACGTTCCGATTGTAGCCATGACCGCCAACGTATTCCGGGAAGATATTGAAAAGTGTCTTGAATCCGGCATGAACAATCATATCGGGAAACCATTGGATTTTGATGATCTTTTGGATAAATTACATACCTATTTAAGGTAAACAATGCGCAAACTGTATACCTATCCCTGGCTCATAGCCGCCGTAATCGTCCTCATTACCGTGTTTTTCGCTTTCCAGCTGCCTCGTGCGGAACTGGAGAATAACAATCTTCGCTTTGTGCCGCCGGATGATCCGGCTCTGGAAACTTCCCGGTGGATAGACAATACCTTTGGCAGTTCATTTTTTATTCTGGTCGGGCTGGAGCGGCAATACGGCACGGTCTTTGACCGGGAATTTCTGAACCGCATACGGGAATATACGCAGGCTATTCAGGAAATATCCATAGTAAAGGAAGTTAGTTCCCTGATCAGCGCCGATTACATTACTTCCGCCGGTGACGCCATTGTAGTGGAAAAACTCGTCAGCGATAATTTTTCCGGCTCACCGGAAGAGATTGCCGAACTGAAACGCCGTCTGCTTTCGTGGGATATGTATGAACGGGCATTGTTTTCCGATGACTTTACCGCAACGCAGATTTTGATTCCGTTAACCATACAATCAGATGAAGCTGCGTCAAAAGAAATGAATCAACATTTTATTCAAATCAGGGATATTGCGCAGGAAACTTTCAAGGGACTTGCCGAGGTTTATGTTACCGGTATGCCGGTAATTGTTGCCACTGTCAATGAGGCGATGAACGCCGACCTTAAATTGCTTGTTCCGCTGGTAATACTGGTAGTATTGCTGGTGCTGTTTTTTTCGTTTCGGGGATTTACGCCGGTGGTATTGCCCCTGCTCACGGTGTTAATCGCCACGATATGGTCTGTGGGAGCGATGCCCCTGTTCGGCATTAAACTTTCGGTAATTTCCACCGTGCTGCCGGTTATCCTCGTGGCGGTGGGAAGCGCCTACGGCATTCACGTTGTCACTCATTACCTGAACGAACGCGGTACGGCTGCACTCAGCCGCGATGAACACCGGGAACTGGTTCTCGCGGTAGTGATGAAAATACGCAAGCCTGTTTTTTTGGCCGCTTTGACAACTTTTGCCGCCTTTGTTTCCTTTTGTTTTACATCGGTTGCGCCGTGCAGGGAGTTCGGTTACTTTGCAAGTTTCGGCGTAGTGGCCGCTTTTGCCGTGGCTATTACCTTCATCCCCGCCCTGCTTATCATCAGAGGGCCGTGCACAGAAAAAAAACATACGGATGAAAAAAACAGCGATAAAGGCATGAGTGTTTTTCTCGCCGATAATTTGGTGAGCATTGTCCGGCGTAAAAAAACGATTCTGTTTTGTACGATTCTGATTGGCGCTATTTCGATTTACGGACTTTCAAAACTGATTATTGACAATGTTATGGTGGAATATTTCAGGGCCGACACGGACATTTATCGCTCCGATACTTTTATCCGGCGGCAGTTCGGCGGTTCCAAAGTGATCAGCATTGTAATTGAAGCGGACAGTCCCGATAGTATTCTGCGGCCCGATACCCTGGCTGCCATGGACGGCCTTTCGGATTATCTGCAGCGCAAGGTTCCCCATGTAGGCAAGGTGATGGGCTTTACCGATCTGGTCAAACGAATCAATCAGGTATTTAACGCGGAGGAAAGCCCCGAAGGACTGCGGCCCGTACCGGCGGCTGCGCAGGCGGACGGCAGTTTCGGTTTTGATAACGCAGATGATTTTGGCTTCGGCGGTTTTGGTTTTGTTGATGTGGCGGATGTTCTTCCGGCGGGACAGGATGGGGAAAACGCCGACGGAATTTCCGGCAATGAAAAAATCTTCACCCAAAATGAACTGCTTGCCCTGTTTGACCGGGCGGGAAATCTGTCCCGCAGTATGAGCGCCAACGATCTGATTGGGGAACTCAAACGGCAGGTAAATTACGAGGGCGCTTCCTATTATGAAATTCCCCTGGACCCCCAACGCTACGGCAAGGAAAGCCCCGATGAACTGAGGCGTTTAATTGCCAATTATCTGGTTCTTTTGTCAGGGAATATCAGCGCCTATGCCAACGATCCCCTGGAACCGACCGCAATCAAGGCGATGGTACAGCTGCGCACACTGGGCATGAACGACAGTCAGGTAATTTTCCGCGAAATTGAACAATATGCCGCGGCGAATTTCCCCCCGGATGTCAAGGTAACCCTCGGCGGCACGACCCTGGTTGAAAATTCCCTGAACAATCTGGTAGTGCAGTCCCAGCTTGTCTCGGTTATCTTTTCCATTATTTGCGTTTTTATTATCATAATGCTTTCAAACCGTTCACTGGCTGCCGGCTGTATCGGTATCGCCCCGCTGTCAATTTCGGTATTGATTAATTTTGCCGTTATGGGTTTTGCGGGAATCAAACTCAATCTGGGCACTTCAATGGTGGCCAGCGTTTCCGTAGGCGTGGGAATCGATTATACCATTCACTGTCTGGAGGCCTACAAGCGGGAGTACCGGGCTTCAAACGGCGAGGGAGATTTTCTCTGGCGTACCTTTATCAGTTCCGGCAAGGCAATCATCATTAACGCGGTATCCGTCGGGGCGGGCTTCGCTGTGCTGTTTTTCTCCCGCTTCAATATGCTTGCCGATTTGGGACTGCTCATTGCCATTACCATGTTTTCCAGCGCTCTGATCAGTCTGACCGTACTGCCCGCCCTGCTTGCCGTATTCAGGCCAAAATTTGTTACGGGTTAACGCAGCAAATTTGTATTTATCAAAAAATAAGGGTAAAAAAGACCATATTGCTATAGTTCTGCAAGAACCTTTATAATAAAACCATGAAAAACAGACTGATGTTCTTTGTTCTGGTGGCGGGGGCTGCTTTTGCCCTTCATGCGCAGGATGCCGAAGCGATTGTCCGTTCCTCACGGGACCGGATTAAGGCCGATACGGTTTCTACCCGTTCCCGCATGGTGATTCAGGCAAAATCCGGTTCCGCTTCCGAGCGGCTGATCGACCAATATTCAAAGGACGGTCCCAAGGGGAAACGTGCGGTGATTGTGTTCCAAAAGCCGGAAACGGTAGCGGGGACCCGTTTTCTTACCATGGAAAATTCAGGCGGCGCGGATGACCGCTGGATTTTTCTTCCCGGTCTTGGCAAGGTGCGGCGCATTGCCGCGTCGGAGGGTTCCGGCAGTTTTGTGGGAACGGACTTTTCCTACGATGACATTTCTTCGGCAAGCAGAAGCGCCGCTCTTGATACCCACGCTGTACTCCGCGAGGAACAGTTGGAGGGCAGCGCCTGTTATGTGATTCAATCGACTCCCAAAGACAGCGCCTATCAATATTCAAAGATGATCCAGTGGATAACCAAAGATACCAGAATCACGGTGAAGATAGAATTGTACGACAAAAAAAATACGCTGGTAAAAATCGCCGAAATGTCCGGCCTGAAAGAGGTGCAGGGGCGGCTTACCGCCACTGTTACCAAAATGACAACGCTTGCGGCAGAGACTTCTACGACTATTTTTACGGATATTATCAAGTACGATGATCCTATTCCCGAGTCGGTCTTTACGACTGCCTACCTTGAAACGGGAAGGAGTCGATAGCGTCCCGTTAAAAAACAGGGAGACGAAATAACAGATGAGCAAAAAACAAAAAAGGGGAACAAATTGCTGCGTCATAGTATTCATTTTATGGTGTGCCCTTGTAAGCGGCATCCATGCGCAGGATTTTGGTTTTGGATTTGATGAAGATGCTGGAGAGAATGCTCCCAAACCGGCGGTTTCGGTAAAGGTTGGCGGTGAGATTGCCGCCGAGTTTACCGGGTATGTGCATGATTTTTCATCCAAAGAAGAGGCAAAGGCCGCTTCGTTAGGTGATATGGTTTCAGGAGCGCTTAATTTCAGCGCGTCAGGGGCGAATGTTGATGCCTTTATAGGGCTTAATCTTTCCGCCGCCAGTATTGGCGGCCTTGCCGCCCTCACGGAAAATCCGGCCGCTACCCCCCTTATTCTTGACGAGGTTTTTCTGCGGGTATATTTTGGGCCGGTTAATGTCGAGGCCGGCTATCGTAAGCTTGGCTGGGGCAAGGCTGACAGTTTCGGCCCGTTAGATATAATAAACCCCCTTGATTATACGGATTTAACCAACATAAGCGACATACAGGCGGTTAAGATCGCCCGGCCTATGGTTCACATTACCTGGAATGCCGGCGGTTTTTCAAAACTTGAAGGGGTTTTTATCCCCAATTTTACCGGCCATCGCTTTGCCCGGGAAGGCCCTTGGGCGCCCGCGCAGTATTCTACGATGACGGAGGTTATAGAAGCAGAGGTGCTTAATCGGCTTTCGCCCATGATGGCGCTGATACCCCCCCAATATGCTTCAGCCATACAGGATATGTATACCCGGTCTGTTGCCGGTTTTTCACCTGAATTTCCCGGTACGTCAGCGCTTGAATATTTTCAAACCGGTCTCCGCTTTACCACCACTGTAGGCCCTGCCGATATTGGCGCTCAGTATTTTTACGGCAGCCTGTTCCGGCCCGATGTTATCTTTCCTGTTGATACTTTTGTTGAGGATCTCATTAAAAAAAATCTCCCTCTTTTTACAAGTCCTTCTCCTGATCTTTCTAATCTTTATGCCGGTGATACCGCTTTACTCTATAAAATCAAATACAACCGCTATCATCAACTTGGCATTGACTATGCCCAGGTGCTGTTTGGTCTTAATGTCCGCGCCGAATGTGCCATCCATTTAACTGAAGACTTGCGGGGTGATGACGGGTCGGTGCGTAACCCTTTTATCGGGTGGTCGCTGGGTTTTGATCGTGATCTTTTCTGGGGCATTAACGCCAATGTCCAATGTAATGAAACAATCCGCCTGTTTAACGGAAAGGTAGGAGATAACCCCCTTTTGGACTGCGAGGCGGATACCAATGTTACCAGTACCCGGATTACCATGCAGTTATCCAAAAAGTTTTTGCGGGATGAACTGGAAACCAGGGCAATCGTTATTTGGGATATTGAAGATGCGGGCTGTTATATCATTCCTTCCGTTATGTGGACTATTAAGGATGTAACCGCAGAACTTTCCGCCGGAGTCTTTGCCGGAAAGGAAAGCGGCGAACTGGGTCAGTATTGGGAAAATTCTTTTGTCAGACTGGGCCTGAAATACTCATTTTAATCGGATATGCTCGTGTACCCCCTAATCAACAATAACCATTACATCATAATCCCGCATGGCCGCGGGATTCGTTATGCGTATTTTTCCCGCCCCCGGAGCAATGCCGGTTATCTGTAACATGCTCCCCTGCTGCTTTACTGCTATCGCATAGGCATTCTCAACCACCTGAAACTGAAACTTTTCCTGGTCGGCGGCATTGCCGTTCAGCAGAATCATCTGTAATGGCTTTGTCTCATTCTTCCGCACGATCATCGGGCTTTCGCTGACATCAATATCCGGAGGAGGAGCGGGCGGCGGCGGCAGTACGTCATACACAATGACCCTGTTCTGCGGCGCTTTGGGGTGGCTGATTTGTATATATTGTTCCCCTTCCCTGACCGCCTTGATGAGTGCGGCATTGTAGAGGGTTTCAACTTCGATACAGTTTTTCCCCGATTCGGTACTAAACATAAAATCCATTTCATCGCCGTAGTCTCCATTTTCAAGATGGACCATAATGCTGGTTTCCTGCCCTGGCAAAAGGTATTCTTTGGTATACGGTATGATTATTCGCCTGAGAATATCGTTTTCCGCTATAGTCTCTTCGTCTGTTTCTTCATCTTCCGTAACAGGAAATGCCGTTTCCGGCGTTTCGGCTGCCGGTAATGCAGTTTCGTGTGGTGGCGATACCGGCGGCGAAACGGGCCTCTTGCCGCATGAAATGAGTAATGCCGCACAAACAATTAACAATCCTTTTTTTATCGTCTTTTTCATTGATAGTACCTCTCAACATTGTCTATACCCAGCGGGATAATGTTGTTCCGCTGGATGGTATCGCGAACATTGTTTCTTCTCACCGCGTTTCCCTTTTCATAATTCATTTTGGTAATCTGCATATCATTGCTCAGTTTCATGTCGCTTTCATTTTTTGCCAGCGTGATAAAGAAAAAACTACTGTCAAAAAAAATCTGGGCATACAAAAGATTGTTTTGCGCCGGATACCCTGCCACCACAATTAAAAAACGGTTTTTTCCCAGATCAAGGTGCTGGAGTTGTTCCGGCGGTATCAGGTAATTGTTCGAAACAAAGGCGAAGCGGTAGCGGCCATCCGTGTATTGTTCAATTACTTTCATCACCGCTTCCGCCCCGGTCATTCGTACCGCTTTCATTTTTGCAATGGTTACTTCCTGCACATTTATCAACACGCCGTCATTCCACTGGGCATGGGCGGAACAGGCGGTTATCAGTAAAATAATGATGAAAGCCTTTTTCATAGCGCCGCCCTTATGGTTACATCAAGAGAAATAGTTCTTGCCGCGGCTCCCGCTGTCCCTGTTTCCAAAAAGGAATAACCGGCAAGTCCCGCGGTCATAATCGTGGTGTTTCCCCGTGAATTTTCAATTGCCCGGTAATGAACGCCAATATCCATTTGTAAAGACCTGCTTATTTCCCACAGCCAATGGGCCTGTAGATGATAATAAATGCCCCCTGTGGTACGGTCTGTGTAACTCATGTATTTTTGGTCCGGGTCATCGGATTCCAGTGTTCGGAAATAATGATTGTCGATATGGTACCCCCATATAAACGGCGATACCGCCGCCTGTACGCCGATATGCGCGTTGTTCAGTTTCCGCTTGAATCCAATCCCCGGCGCGAGGTTTATCCATTCCTGAATATATTCAACCGCCGTCCCGTACAGCCGTATTGTTTCCGCATTGCCGCTTTTTGTCCGGCCGTCATGCGCAATGACCGCGTATCTGCCGTACCACAGTTCCGCCATAACTTCAATAACGTACTTGTTTTGAATGGGAAAAATCACGGTAATGGTTCCTTCCGCCTCCATTCCCGCCAGAGCGCTTGCCGGGCTTTCTCCATAACTGATTTTTTTCCCCTTATCGTCCCAGTCGGTATCATTCATGCTCCGGTCATTCACCGGAAAATACCACTGGCATATTCCCCCCAATGAAAAGCCGATTTTCCCAAAGGGATCAACCGGCCCGATACTAAACCCCGTCCCCGCGGCCATTTGAAACCCCATATCCCAGTCAATTGCGCTGATTAAATCATCGCTTGACGGATTTTTATAAACCATTTCCTTCATGTATAAACCGGACATGACAATACGGGCTTCAATGGCGGGGGCGTATTCGTTTCCCCGCACCGTAAAATGCAGATTATCAAGAGCCGGAATATTGAAAATCGACATACAAAATACGGTGAGTGCCACTAAAGTCCTTTTCACTGTCTTACTCCGTTTCATTGGTAATTATTGTTAATTTCATTAGAAATTATACATTAACAATAATATTTTCTTTATTGACAATATTATTAACGAACAATTATATTAAAAACATGAGTGTTTTTACCAAAGACGGCGTCAATGAATTCAGGCGCGACAAACCGGGAAAATCAGGCTCTCTTGCCTTTTCGTTAATGCACAAAATAATTCCGCTCGTAATCTGTTTGCTTTCATTGGTTATTTCCACGCAATTTCTGGCTGACCGCCTCAATTACGACCCGTCCCTGCTGGGTTACCCCTGGTTTGTCATAAACAATCATTATCCGGTTTATTATCCTGTTCTTATGTTTGCGCTCATTATCCGGGGTATCGGCACGGATGACCAAATTCTGGGGAAAATTATTTTTGATTCAACCATGATTTTGGTGATCGGCATTTTTTCAGGCGTTATGGCCTATTTTATTCTGTCATGGACCAGAACCGCCATGAGCAGGAAGCAAAATATCCACGGCACATCGCGCTGGGGAAATAAAAATGATATAAAGGCAATCGGCCTTTTTGAAGATTCAGGCGTTGTTATTGGCCAGCAGGAGAACGCGAAAGTCGATTACGCTACGGTTAACGGTTCGGTAAAATTGTCGCTGCGCAGCCCGTCGAAAATACTGCGCCATTCCGGCGAGACTTCAACCATTATGTTTGCCCCCACCCGCAGTGGGAAGGGGGTAAGTTCCGTTATTCCGACCTGTATTGATTATCCCCACAGTCTGATAACAATTGATCCAAAGGGCGAAAATTTTAACATTACCGCGGGTTGGCGGAGAAAATTTTCCCATGTGCTGCGCCTGTCGCCGGTCAGCAGAGATACCCTGCAATTTAACATACTCGATGAATTAAGCGAGGATTGCGCCTACCGTGACGCTTCGATGATAGCCGACATACTGACCAGCCCCGCGGACGGAAAAGCTGACGGCAGTTCAAAACACTGGACCGACACGGCCAAAGACCTGATAACCGGAACCATCCTCCATGTTAAATGTTCGGATTACCCGGACAAGTCCCTCTACGGCGTGCTGACTTTTCTGTCGCAGGCCGGCAGCGGTGAGGAAGGCCAGAGCCTCGCGTTGCTTGACAGCATGATTAACGCGCGTCATTCTTCCGATGAAATTCATGAGATTGTATGCAATGTCGCGCAGCGGAACCGGGCGCGTCCCGATGACGAGCGGGGTTCGGTATTCTCTACCGCGGTTACGGCCCTGCAAATATTTGAAGACCCCATGGTTCGCCATTGCAGTTCATCCAGCGATTTTTGCCTGAATGATTTTAAGGTTTGCGAGCATCCCCTTTCCCTGTATATTACCGTCCCCTTCCCCGACCTTGACCGCCTTTCTCCGTTTATCCGCATTATTGTCACTTTTATACTGCGTAAATTTTCACAGGATGAAGTCCAGTTCGGCCAGCAAAAACTTAAACATCCCATTTTATTTTTGATAGATGAATTCCCCACCCTCGGTACCTTTACTACCCTCGAAACCATGATGGGGATTCTTGCCGGTTACGGCATCACCTTCTACCTTATCTGCCAGTCGCCCAGCCAGATTTACCGGCTTTACGGGGAACATACCACCATATTCGACCATTGCAAGTTTATAATGACCTACGCTATGTCCGATCCCAAAGGCGCCGAAATGTTCTCAAAAATGACCGGCGTTGAATCGGTGACATTCAGCAATGTTTCAAAAAGCGGAAGCCGCTACGAGGCGGGAATGAACAACATCAATATTTCCGAACAGACCCAGCAAAGGAATTTAATGAACGCCGATGAGATTCAGCATTTACCCGCCAATCAGCTCATTATTTTTCCTCAAGGCTCTCCGGCGATAATTGCCAAAAAGAACGTCTACTATTCCGACCCCCGCTACAAAGACAAGGTTAATCTGCCGGTTCCCCAAAACCGCCGGGAACTTTTGCTTGAGTGCCCGTATAACGCGGGATTTAGGCGGTAAAATGCATTTTTCAGGCCATGAAACCAAAGAACGGGAACTTGACAATATCCGCTATAACCTGCGGACTTTGGTTCCCTTTCTGAACGACCCCAGGTTAACTGACATTTTTTGTTCATCGGAAGGCACCATAAGCGTAAAATGTTTCGGACAGCCCATATGCGACACGGATATACATTTTCCCCCGGGCGACCGTATGCAGTTGTTAAACCAGATAGCGAAATATATGGAACAGAATATTGATTTTTTCCGTTATCCGGTGCTTGAAGCGACCATACCGGTTCCCGAATGGAAAAGCGCCCGCATAACCGGCATCTTTCCTCCCTGGGTTCCGGGGCCTTCATTCACCATCAGGAAACCGCCGGAGAAAATCTACCTGCTGGAAGATTATGTACAAAACGGCCAGTTAAGCGCGGAGCGTTATGAGATAATTGTCGATTATGTTAAAAATAAAAAAAACATTATTATAGCGGGCAGCACCGGCAGCGGCAAGACAACCCTGTCCAACGCCATCATTCAAAAAAAATGCGAACTGTTTCCCAATGACCGCTATTTTATCGTGCAGGATGTTTCGGAACTCCAGTGCAATACCAAATATGCGGAAATGATAATCATCCGTTCCGAGCAGGCCATAAGCGCCGTGTCCCTTTCCCTGCGCTATACCCCCAACTGCATAATTTTCGGCGAGGTTCGCAAAGGCTCTGTTATGGCGGAATTGCTTGACGCGTGGAATACCGGGCATCCGGGAGGTTTAACCACCCTCCATTCAAATTCGGCGGCGTTAACCGTCACGCGCATCAAAAAGCTGCTCCTCGATCATTATCCGAGCGAAGCGTCTCTGCCAGATTTGCATGAGTATATTGATTTGATTATTTATATCAGGCAGGACAGGGCTTCAGGCGTCATCATCAACGACATTATGGAGATGAAAAAACAAAAACTAACGAATGAAAGTTGATGGTATTTCTTTTGAATGTCAATATGATTTCCAGTGAAAATCATTGCAATAATTTTATTTGACAAAAAATATTGTATACACATAAACTTAAGTAAATAATAAATTTTACAAGGAGAAGAGTATGTTGTTGAATTCAGATTACCGGTCATCGACAAGAATTAAAGCGGTTTTTATTCTTGGATTTTTGCTGTTGTCGGCTTCGCTGTGCTTTGCCGACATGACCCCCAATTATAGTGAAACGGTCCAGGATATCGGCGGGCTTTCGGAAGTCCTGAACCAAATCCTCGGCTTTTTCAGGTCTAATTACATGAAGGCAATTGTTTCCATTGCCCTGGGCGGTCTTGCCGTCGGCATGATTATAAACCGGGGGGAACCGGGACTGGTTAAAAAATTCATTCCCTGGATTGCCGGCTGCACCCTCTTGTTGAGCCTTTCGGCAATAGTGGATATTGTCTTCAAAACTTCGGGCGCAAAATAATTGGGCGCTGCGGCAGCGCCCGGTACGGCGCCGAAAAAAATATACGACTATGCCATTCCGGTACGCCGGAGCATCATTCACCGTGATCTCTGGCTGGGCATACCGTTTATACCCTTAATGATTTTGGGTTTTGCCACAATCCTTATGGTGTTTACCTTCGGTCAAATTGCCTTTCTGGTTGTTACCGTTATTTCCTGGTTTGTGCTTAAACAGATAACCAGGCATGACGAATGGCTTTTGGACATAGTGATTACTTCATTGCTGCAGCCCGACGAACTGCGCTGACGGAGGCCGCTTATGTTAAGCAGAATGAAAGATTTTTGGAACGGTATTTTTTCTGATGAAAAAGGCCGTCCCAAGCAGGGACACGAATACCGGATTCTGCGCAACATATTTGATTCTGCGGAAATAGGCATTATCCTCAGGTGGCGTGAAGGGAAACTCCAGGATGACGGTGAATTGCCCGCGGTTGAATTTCAGGATGCCCATATTGAACATTACCGCAGCGGCATTTTGCATAACGATTCGCACCACGAAGACGGAACGCTCAAACCGGCCATTATATCGGGATACGGTACGAGGCTGGAGTATTATATTAACGGAAAACAAATAATGGAGTAATATATGGAAAATTATTTTTATAAAGAACTCAACGAAAAAACCGTTGAGGCCGTCAAAAGGGATGCGGCTTTTTTTATGAAACCGGGCGATTCCCGCCTTCCCTTTATCAGTGATTCATTGAGCGGAAAGCCCATTACCGGCGCCAATTACTTTAACCTGCAGCTTGACAATGACCTGAACGGAACACTCCGCACGGAATACGTTAAAACGAATGAAGTTTTATCATCCAAACCTGATTGGCTTTCAACGCTTCCCCCTGAAAAAAGGCCGCGGGGAACATTATTCCAGGAAGAAAGCGCATCATTAAATCCGCGTTATTCTTTTGTGATGTCGGCGGCGGAGCTTAATCAGGATGTATACCGGGATAACCGGAACAGGCGGGAAAATCACTATATCCCGTTTCAGACCAGTAATGCGCCGATGAACAACTTTGATGATTTTGTCCGTGAACAGTTTACCAATGCTCTTAACGCTTCTCTTAGCGGCTGTACTTTCAGGAACGCCGTACCGGAACAGGAACTGGATCAATTCAAAACAAAACTTATCAATGAAATTACCAAAAATCCTGAATTTATGGCGGGAATGGCCAACCGGGCCTATCAGGATGTTGCCGAATTTCACTATTGTCCCTTTGATAAAAAACAGTTTGTTGAAAAGGCGCGGGATGAAAACAGCCATGAATTTAAACAATTACATTCTGTTATAACGGATCATGTTGAAGACATGTACCGTAACCGGAAGCCGTCTTTTAACCGGGAATTTAACGAGCTTTCAAAACCGCTTATCATCACCATTGTAAATCTTCGTATTGACAATCTGGGCGATTTGGACCGCAGAACCGCCATTGGCAGGGAAACCGCGCAATTTATTCGGGAAAACATCAGGCAGGACAGGCCGGCGGTGATTCTTGCGGATACCTTTGCCGGAACCTTCGCCGAAAAAGCGCAAAAGCTGGCAAGAATCGGTAAAAAAGTATTTACCGGCCTGATGCTTGCCGCCGCCCTGGTTAGTCCCACTCTTGCCCGTGTTGACAAGGATATTGCCGGTTCCGTACTGTCTACTATTATGGCCCAGTACAAGATTCCTGAAATTCATCAGGGCCGGAATAAAATTGACATCAATAAGCATATATTTCAGGGCGGCGAAATTAACAACAACCGGGGTCACCGGACGCATTCAGCGAAGATGAGCCGCAGGTAAGGATGGGGGAAGATAGAGCAAGTACCAAATAATATTTTTGTCTGAACCAATTTTAAAATACTGTCAATCCTCTCCCGAATTCAAGCAGCAAGTGCAACGAGGACCTGATAAGGCGTTTTGAAGCCTAATCAACTGTTTTATCTGGGACAAAACATAAGCCTTAAAATGTGGATTCAACTGGTTAAACAAGATATTCATTTCATGTATTTGTTTGTCCAATTTCCTTCCTTCAAACATTTTCCCGCTGCCGGTTTTTAACCATGTTTTGTTAACCCCGTAAACGCTTGATGCCAGTTCTATAATTCTTTCGTTGACTTCATGCCGGTATATTTCAATATCTCCAATATAACCGCTGCCTTTAAGGAAAATACCTGCTGCGAATTGTTTTTGTGAAAGGTTAAGGGCGTTTCGTGCTTGTTTGAGGCGGTCATTTACGGAAGTGTCCATAATCATTAATTTATTTGAAAAAATCGGTAAAAACAAGGGGTAACGCTCTATAAAAGAGTAAATAAAGAGAAATATAGGTCTAAAACAATCGTTAATAGACCATATATTTGACATATATTAGATTTTTAGTATAAAATATAAATGATTATGAAAGAGGTGATAAATAGCGCTCAAACGCTCAACAATGATTTTTCTGTATTAACAGAGGGAAACAAAAAAAGGGTTATAGAAATGATCAGGTTCCTCATTATCACTCAAAACAGCATAGTACCTGAATTTCTTAACCCTGATGAAAGTAAACTAAAGGGAGAAGATATGCTGAACAAATAAATGAAGTGAATATATACGCCGCTTTATGGCGTATACAGGGAGTTAAGTGCAAGTTGTCCTAAAATTGGTTTAATGATAATGGATTAAGGAATGTATAGTTGACACAAATAGTATTTTTTTGTAAATTATAGTGGAATATATATGGAGGTTAATATATGAAACCATTTTGCATTTTTATCGTTTTATTTTTATTGGCGGGAATATGTTCTGTTACAGCACAAGACTTAATCGTCTTGAAAAATGGAGATATGATTGAGGCAAAAATTATGGAAATATCTCCTTCGGAAATCAGGTATAAGCGTATTGATAATTTAGACGGGCCGATGATTATCATTCCTAAAGTCAATGTACTTTCAATAAGATATGAAAATGGGACTACCGAAATCATAAATACCGCTGGGCAGGAAAGCATTCCGGCAGATAATACTAGAACTACCGCTCTGAATCCTGACAGGCTTACTTTTGCCTTCAATGCAAACGCGGGTGGCGCATTACTTGCAGGTACGAGTATGCGGGGGAGCGGTCCTTCGGTTTGTTTTGAATTTAGCAAAGGTAAATTTAATACCGAAGTGAACCTTATCATTCCAGTAGGTTCTTCTCTTGGTTTTGGAGGTTTGGCTACATTCAATTATTTTTGGCACAGCCAGATTGGGGGTTTTTATCTGGGCGGCGGATTAGGGTATATTTATTCCACATATACAAGCTCTGATCTCTGGGATTTGTCTGATGGCTGGACCGATGAACGTCCACCACCACCGACATCTGGAACTGTTACTGGCAATAATTTTACATTCGGTTTGAATGTCGGCTATAAATTTGTGACAAAATCAGGCGTATACTTTCGTGCAGGCACTTATGTTGGAATGTCGATAATTGTTGAAAATACAGATAACAAGGATATATGTTGGCTTCAAGATAAGAATGGTCATGATTTTTATACCAATAATAATGATCCAAAACTTTCTGTTTACTTCAAGCCTGACTTGACCATAGGATATGCTTTTAAGGGAAAATAGGCAGAGCTGAGTGCTTGTTACCATGAATACATTAAGGAAAATATTATATAAAATAATGGTGTACGGACAACCAGCACATAACAGGACGGTAAATGTACGCCGCCTGTAGACGGCTAGGGTTCGGCTGGCTGGGTCGGTCGCTGCGTCAACTTCGTTGACGAGCTTGCTCCCACGCCAGCCTACACCTACATTCCAGCTCGCCTGCAAGCCTGTGACAATAATCATAGGAGCTACCGGAATTCTGTATAGAAAAAAGCCTTGTGGTAATCGCGGGGCTTTTTTTAGGCCATGCCGAGTGTTCGGTTTTCTCAAGCAATCCGGCATGTACAGGCAAATTGACGCTTGCCGCCTTTGTCCCTATAATGGACTTCTATGTCTATCGAATTACTGGCCCCTGTCGGCTCTCCTGAAGCGCTGGATGCCGCAGTAGGGGAGGGGGCCGATGCTGTTTATCTGGGCCTGAAAAATTTTAACGCCCGTATGCGCAGCGTCAATTTTACCTATGCGCAGTTTGAAGCCGCTCTTCGTTCCCTCAGGCGTATGGGGAAAAAATTGTATGTTACGGTGAATACCGTTTTTGAACAGCGCGAGGCGGACCGGGTCTATCAACTGCTCAAGTACCTTTCCGCGGTGGGGCCTGACGCGCTGATTGTTCAGGACTTCGGCGTTCTGGCAATGGTTCGTTCGGAATTTCCCCAACTGAAACTGCACGCCTCAACCCAGATGAATATTGCCTCCGGCAGGGGGGTGAATGTACTTTCACGGTATGGCGTTTCACGGGTAGTGCTGGCGCGGGAACTCAGTTTGGAAGAACTGCGCTCGATACGCTCAGAAACCAATATGGAACTGGAGATTTTTGTGCATGGTGCGTTATGCGTCAGTGTTTCCGGCATCTGCCTGTTTTCCAGTTACCTCGGCGGCAAGTCCGCCAACCGGGGAATGTGTACCCAGGCCTGCCGGCGCCTGTACCACTGCGGGGAAGACGCCGCCGAAAACGGTTATTACTTTAGTCCTGCCGATTTGCAGCTTTTGGAACATCTGCCCGGTATTGCCGCGGCAGGGATAAACGCCCTTAAAATCGAAGGCCGGATGAAAAGCGCCGATTATGTGGGAGCGGTTGTTTCCGCCTACCGTCTGGTTCTGGATGCGATTATTCATGGTGATAATGAAGAAGCAGTCCGGCGCGGTATTGCGGAAGGGCAGAAAATTCTTTGCGGCGATTTTGCCCGCAGCAAGACTGCCTATTTTTTTAATGCGGCAAATGCGGAAGATAACATTAACTGGCTGAACCCTGCCCAGGACGGCGGTACGGGTATAAGCCTGGGGGTGATTGAAAAGATACAGGGCAAGGCCGGTGAACGGCGGGCTTTGGTTGGCGGATTGTTCAATGCCGCCGGTATACTGCCGGTTGCGGGGGATTCGATACGGCTGCATCGCAGTGATGACTCTGAACGGGTATCGCACAAGCTACAGTATGCCGAGGCGGCGGCAGACGGTTCAAACACGGGTTTCTGGCTTTCTATTCCCGACGGCTTTGACAAGGGTGACCGGGTGTACCTCATCCAGACCAGGGCAATGTCAAAGCGCCATAAGCCGGTAATTGCCCATAACGCGGGAACGGGCGGGCGGATGCCGGGACATGAAAAAGCCCCGCCAACGGCAACGCTTCCGGCCTTTGTTCAGCGGAAAGCAGCACCGGGAAAAAACAAATCCGCCGCATTCCCCGACGGCCTGTATGTGGCGGTTTCCCGCATCAGTGACCTGTACATTGTCCAGTCTTCCCGTCCGGCAAAGGTAATGCTCAGCCTGAGCCGCAAAACCATCAATTATCTTTTGGGGGAAAATAAACCGCCGCTGCCCTTTAAGCCCGCCGAAATAATTCTGGTATTGGAACCTTTTTTTCCGCAATCCACCGGGGAAGAACTTGCCGGTATAATCAACCCGCTTGTTGACAGGGGCTACCGGCAGTTTACCGTCAACAATCTGGGGCACTTTTCCCTGTTCCGCGATATACGGGCGGACGTTCAACTGATTGCCGGCCCCTGGTTGTATACATTTAACACATGGGCTCTTTCATATATCGTATCGCTGGGAGCGGACGGCTTTGTCTCGCCGCTGGAGAATAACCGGCAGAATTGGGAACGTACCATTGACGCAGGAAACCGTCAACTGCGGTCTATGGCCTTTGTGCCGGTTTTTGCCTGGCCCCCCCTGTTTCACATTCGGGCCAATCTGGGGACGTTATACGATTTTACCGCTTTTTCAGATAACCGGGACGAACATTTTTCCCTTGTCTGCGAACAGGAAGGCTCAACGGTTTTCCCCGAAAAGCCGTTTTCCGTTACCGATAAGATTCCTTTTCTTAAAGAAGCGGGCTTTCGGCGCTTTATCATTGAATTAAGCGGCCCGCCCCTGAAAAAAACGAATTACAAAGACCTTATGCGGGCAGTGGA
>JAIRRB010000231.1 GCA_031256195.1 Treponema sp. | reverse complement strand
ACTGCTTGGGGCAGTTTTTTACGCACAGGCCGCATTTGATGCAGGCGATTTTACAGGTTTTAATAACTCCCTGCCGGTTGGGATTGCGGTTGGCGCAGAGGATTATGGCTCCTGTTTGGTCTTTTGAGACACCTTTCAATAAACCCTGGGGACATTCGGTCATACACACGCGGCAGCCGGTACATTTGGTGTAATCCACTACCGGCAGGCCTTTTTCCCTGTCCAGCCTGATAGCGCCGAATTTGCACACAGGTACGCAGTCGCCAAAACCCAGGCAGCCCCATGCGCAGAGTTTGTCGCCGCCGGTGGCAAGTTTTGCCCCCCGGCAGGTTTTAAGTCCGGTATAGGTTCCCTTACGCGGGGCATGAAGATAGGTACCGCGGCAGGCAAGCACCGCTACGGTCTGTTGTACCGCTTCACCGGTTTGGCCGGTTATCCGGGCAAGTTTTTCCGACACGGCGGAGCCGCCGACGGTGCAGGAATTAATACCGGCGTTTGCGGCGGCAATGGCCGCGGCGTAATTATCACAGCCGGGAAAACCGCAGGCGCCGCAGTTGGCGCCGGGCAGCGCTTCCCGGATGGTATCAATCAGCGGGTCATGCGGCACAGCAAAAAAATCCCGGAAAAATCCCAAAGCGGTTCCGATGACAAAGGCAAGAGCCAGGGCAAAAATCGCCGTAATAATAATGATGGTCATCGTACCAACCCCTGAAAGCCCATAAAGGCGATTGACAGCAGAGCGGAAGCGGCAAACAATACCGGCGTTCCCTTGAGAAACGAAGGAACCGGGCTTGTTCTCAACCTGTTCCGTATTCCCGCAAGCAGCAGCAGGGAAAGCAAAAAACCCAGAGCAACGCCCAGCGCGTACACCAGCGATTCAATAAAACTATACCCGCCGGAAATGACATCAAAGGTAACCGCCAGAATCGCGCAGTTGGTGGTGATAAGGGCCAAATATATGCCCATCGCCCCGTACAGGCCGGGAGCGGCTTTTTTAAGGTAAAATTCAACTAACTGGACAAGCGCCGCAATCACCAAAATAAAAACCAGAATTTGCAAAAATACCAGCCCCAGCGGTTCCAGAACAAATTTGTAGAGGGGCCAGGTAACGCAGGTCGCCAGCACCGTGACAAAGGTCACCGCCAGCCCCATTCCGACCGATTTGTCTTCATCGGTACTCATCCCGATAAAGGGGCAAAGGGCCAGAAAGCGCATTAACACCACATTGTCAATTAAAAACGCTGTTATAAATATTTTAAAAAGATTCACGATTGTCCTCCGTTGGCGCCGCATCCGGCGCAGCCGTCAACTGGGCAGCCATCAGGCACTGACCCGTCAGATACTGACGCCGGGTCCCTCAGCCGGGATTTAATAAACAGGTTAAGGGCGATAAACAGGGAAAATACCAAAAAGCCCCCCGGCGGCAGCACAAAGAAAATAATCGGCTGATAGCTTGAAGGTAAAATCTGAAAGCCCAAAATCGTGCCGCTGCCCAAAAGTTCCCGCACCGCGGCAATACCGGTAAGTACCCAGGTATAGCCCAGGCCCATGCCCAAAGCGTCGGGAATAACATCGCTTAACGGCTGTTTGGAAGCAAAGCCTTCCACGCGGCCCATAATGATGCAGTTGACGACAATGAGCGGGATGAAGACTCCCATCGCCTTTGACAAATCGGGAAACCACGCCTTGAGCACATAATCAATGACCGTGGTAAAGGCGGCGATGATAATGATAAAAATGGGGATGCGGATTGAGCCGGGTATCAGTTTGCGAAAAGCGCTGATGACGATTTCCGACATTAGTATCACAAAGGTCATGGAAAGGCCCATGCCGATGCCGTTAACCGCAGCGGTGGTAACCGCCAGGGCAGAACAAAGACCTATCATCAACATTAACAGCGGATTTTCGCGGATAATGCCGTTGGTAAAAACGCGCATTAATCGTTGTGCTGTAGAACTGTTTTTCATTTAACACCTCCGGAGGAGCTGAGTCCCTCTTCGGTTGCGGCGGATACCGCGTCAACATCAAGACCGGCAAACCAGGCAGTAACGGCGATACCCGCCGCTTTCACCGTTGAAGCGACGGCCCTGCTGGTAACGGTGGAAGCGGTAATCGCCGCGACATCGCCCTTAACCTCAAAAGGATCATCAACGCTTTTTCCGGTAAATTGACCGAGAAAGGTTATCCTTTTTGCTTTATCAACAAAATATTGGGGAGAAGCGGCATTGGCCCCCAGCCCCGGCGTGTCGCTGTGTTCCATTATTTTGACGCCGGTTATCGTGCCGTTAACACTGACCCCCGCCATTATTTTTATCGGCCCGCCATAACTGGCCCGTGTAAGCTGTAACGCGGCGCCGGCCGGCTCCCCGTTACGGATTGCCATATAGGCATTTTCAATACTCACGGCGGCATCGGGACTCTTGATTCCGTCCGCCGCCTCAAAACGGTCCGCGTCGGGAAAAATTTCCCGTAACGCGGCTTCCAAATCGGCCTGCTGCCGCTGACTGATAATATTTGCCGTACCGGTATACACAAAGGCCAGCATGACGCAGGCGGCGGCGGCAAAAAGGGCGAGGATAAGGCCCAGTTTCAGCATATTTCCGATTTTCATTATTTGCCTTCCTTCTTTTTCGGTACAAAGCCGTATTTGCGGGGCAGTATTTTGTTGAGGAAGGGAACGGCGCAATTCATAATCAGTATCCCGTAACTTACCCCTTCGGGGTAGCTTCCCCATTTGCGGATGAGAATGGAGATAAGCCCCGCGCCGGCGCCGAAAATAATCTTGCCCCCGGGTGTCAGCGGCGATGTCACATAATCGGTTACCATGTAAACCGCGCCAAAAATCAGCCCGCCGCTCAAAACGGCAAAGAGCGGGTCAAGACCCAGGGCAAAAGCGGCGACAAAGGACGCGATGACCATGGAAAGCGGCGCGCGCCAGTCAATGGTTTTGGTGAACAGCAGAAAGAAAAACGCGGCAAGAATCAACAGTATCGAAGTTTCGCCGGTGCAGCCTGAGCGGTAACCAAAAAACAGTTCTTTTACCGCCTGCCAGTAAGGGCCGGCAAAACCAACGCCGGAGTGGCTGGCCGCCAGAGGAGTGGCCCCGCTGGTGACATCGGTTAAGGCAAAGGCGAAACCGTTCTGCGGATGGTGCCAGCTTGTCATAGCGGCGGGAAAACTCATTAAAAGAAAAGCGCGGCCTATCAGCGCGGGATTAAACACATTGGCCCCCAGCCCGCCGAAAAATTCCTTGGCCACGATAACCGCAAAAAGGGAACCCAGAGCGGTCATCCACAGCGGCATGGAAGGGGGAATAACCAACGCCAGCAAGAGGCCGCTCACCCCCGCGGAAAAGTCTTTCACGCGAAGCGGCTGACGTATAACAAGCCTGAACAGCGCCTCGCCGGCGACCGCCGCCGCCACCGCGACGATAATGTTGAGCAGGGCCGGCAGTCCGAAGATAACCACGCCAAAAACAGACACCGGCGCAAGGGCGATAAGCATATTCCGCATAAGCGCCGCGGAATTAACCGGCGAGGCGATATGGGGGCTGGACGCCAGCAAAAGGGGGGGGGCTTTCCGTTGACCGTCATTTTTTATATCTGACATAATCTGCAATTCCTTTATGATTTTTTGGCGGCTGCGACCGCGGCTGTAGCTGCAGCCGATTGCTGCTGGCGAATCCGCAGGCGCTGTTTGCCGACACGGAACCGTTGAACCAATTTAATACGCGCGGGGCAGATGTAGGTACAACTGCCGCATTCAATACAATCCAGAAGCCCCGCCTTAACCGCATAATCCAAATCAGCGGCATCCAGACTGTTATTCATAATTACCGGACTGAGGCTGCAGGGGCAGTTGCGGATACAGCGCCCGCAGCGGATACAGGGGCCTTCTTCCTGAGCGATGGTTTCTTCCCTGGTCATCAGAATTATTCCCGATGTGTTTTTCTGAATCGGCGTTTCAAGGGAAGCGACAGCCGTACCCATCATGGGGCCGCCGAAAAGTATTTTGGCAAGCCGCGCATGGTCAATATCCATAAATTCTACCGGCATATCCTTAAGGCATGCGCCGATGGGCGCACGGATATTTTTCGGCGTTTTACAGGCACCGCCCGATACGGTCAGGTCGCGGTCAATCAGGGGCTTACCCAGATAAAACGCCTCGGCAATGGCGACAAGCGTACCGACATTCTGCACAATGCAGTCCGCATCCATCGGCAGGCCGCCGGACGGCACTTCCCTGCCGGTCAGGGCGGTAATCAGCATTTTTTCGCCGCCCTGGGGGTAGCGGGTACGGCAGAGCCCGATGGAAATATCACCGGCAAATTCCTCCAGCCGCAGTTCCCGTTCAATCAGGGGGATAAGGCTCTTTTTATTGTCCTCCACGCCGATAACGGCGCGGCTGACGCCGGTAATCTTCATCACCACGGCGAGACCCTGTATCAAAAGATGGGACTTTGCCGTCATGGCCGCTTCGTCAATGGTAAGGTAGGGTTCGCATTCCGCGCCGTTGGCGATGATAAGGTCAATGTGTTTGCCGGGCGGCGGCGACAGTTTAACATGAGCGGGAAAACCCGCCCCGCCCATGCCGACAATTCCCGCTTCCCGAATGCGGGCAAGGGCGTCTTCTTTGGTACAGGAAAACGGGTCAAGGGGCGGGAAAAATTCCTCCCGGTCCGCGGGCCCTTCCGCTTCAATAACAACGCACAAACCCTCGGTATTGTTCGACTGGGTCCGCGGCTCAATTTTGGTAACCGTACCGCTGATAGAAGCGTGAACCGGCACCGTCATGGGACCGGGCGTCAGCGCATCGGCAATTTTATGTCCGCGTACCACCTTCTCGCCCACCGTAACCAGGCTCTGATTGGGCGCCCCAAAATGCTGGTTTATCGGTATAACCACTTGTTGGGGATGGGGAACCTGCTCTACCGGCTTACCCTCCGTAGCGTGCTTTCGCGTGGGAAGGTTTATGCCGCGCTTAAAACTGTTTACAAGCATGAAAAAAACTCCATTGGCCGGCTGCTACCTCATCACATCCGCCTGGGTGATACTCAATTTGCCGTTTTCCTTGCGGGTGGCAATTTGTTTGAAATAGTTAAAATATTGTTTGTCCATAATGGCGATATGAGTCAATATCCATTCCCTGAGAAACCGGGTAAATTCCGTCAAGGTAAGCCTTTTACCCGCCTCAAAGTCGCGAACCTTGTCAACAATCGCCAAAATAAAGGCCTCATGTTCTTTTTTATGTTCCGCATAGCCGGAAAAACGGGTATTGAGTATTATTTTTTCTTCCGTACTGAAATGGATTTTTACATAATTGACCGCTTTTTGTATAATTTCCCTGAAATAAACCCGTTCCGCTTCTTCGTCCCCGACAACATGGTTAAACATATCGTTAACTATGTTCAATAATATCTTGTGCTGATCATCAATTAATTTTATCCCCACCGAAAAAGTATTGGACCAGGTTACCAGGTCGCCTTTTAATCTCGTCATTTATACTCCACCATACCTTACCATAGCACAAACAAGCGGCAGTATCAACCTTGTCCTGAAGGCTCAACTTGACCCGCAGATTTATTCCAGCAGGGGGCGGCGCTGCGGGGTACGGAAACCTTTGGAATTCTCCGCCGGAGGAGACCAGCGAAAAACAATAACGAGGGTAGGGACAGTAAAAGCCCAGCACTTAAATAACAATGATTACACAGTATTACGATATGCTATGGTAATTTAAGTGCTGGGAGGCTCCGTAGGCGGACTCTACAAGTGTTTCCGTACCCCGCAGCGCCGCCCCCTGGTCGGACTTGTTTCGATGGTGGGTCAAGTTGAGTTTGGAGGGCGAGTTATGTTCTTTTTTCTTTCCTTTTTTGATTATTTTGAGTATATTATATCAAGCAGGGAGGAAAAAACGATGGGACTTGTTCATGCGGAAATTACTTTGAAAAATGCCATTGATGCCGGGGCCTGCAGGCGCGGGCTGGTGAAAGAGCCTGAAATCCGTCAAACAACGGTA
>JAIRRB010000203.1 GCA_031256195.1 Treponema sp. | reverse complement strand
TTGGCGCTGTCAGCGTCGCCTTCCTCTTCACCGGAACCGTCATCCACGATTATCTGCACATTATTGGATTCCAGCAGGGCAAGCACCGGCTCAATTTTTTCCGTATCAGAAATATAATCGGGGAGATAGTCGGAGAGTTCCTCAATGGAAAGCGTCTTTTTTCCTTTGGCGTATTCAATTAGTTTTATTACCGCGGGGTCTGACAGGGGGTTGTCCACCCCGCCGGTTTTTGCCGCATCCGCATGAGACTCCGGTTGTTTTTTTACCGGTTTGCGAACGGGAGCATCTTCAGGGGCTTTCGGGGCAGTTTTCTTCTTGTTTTGAGCCGGTTGTACGGCGCGCGCAGGTTCGGCTTTCACCTTTTTTTCCGCTTGTGTGATTTTTTCAGGAGAAGCGGTCCGGCTTTTTTTCCTGTCATCCACTTTGCGAGTATCCGTCATCCCGTTTTACCTTCCAATTTGCGTATTTCAGCGTCTATATACATTTTTTCAGTGATTAAATCCTGAAAATCACCGCCGACCTCTCCGCCGGAATCCCGTTCCCGTAACCGCATTTCCGCGCCAATTTCGGAAAGCCTGCGGTAGAGTTTTTTCCCTTTTATCCGCCTGATCCCGTCTTCCATAAGTTTGCGGGGATCCCGCTTTGAATCAGCCCTGAATTCCGGGGATATTCCCCGCTCAATGATAAAATTCCGCAATACCGGCGAAGTTATACGGGATATTAAGGCATCCGGCCCGCTTTCTTCATCTCTAAAACATTCTTCCAAAGCAACATAGAGTTCCTTGGCGGCAATATCCTCTATTTCGATTTCCCGTCTCTCAATAAAAGCGCGAAATTCAGGATACAGTTGCGTATTGACCGATACCACGGTAAGCAAAAACAGCTCATCGTTCATGCGTATGGCCGATACGGTAGGGGGAACCTCCTCAAGGTTGTTTTTCGGGGCGTTAGTACGCCGCCAACGTTCATAATCAGCCAGCGCCGCGGCCTTATCTAACCGCATTTCATCGGCGGCAGCCTCTATACCGTCATTCCGCTCGGTCTGTGAATCCAGCGCGTCAAAATAAGGGTACAGCACGGCAAACGCTTCCGCCTTTCCCTGCGGCGTTGAGGTATCGTTCAGGGCCTTGCCCCGGGCTATAAGATACCCAAAGTCAAGTATAATATTTTTCATCGATTTGTTCAAGATACCGGCGCCGAATTCCTGTAAAATCCCGGCGGGGTCTTTCAATTCATCCCCATTATCAGTTTTGCCCGGCACAACCACAGAACAGGCAAGGCCGTTGGCACGGCAGGTAACAATGCCCTTGACCGCCGCCTTTTGGCCCGCCTCATCGGAATCAAACACCAGTACCGCGGTATCCGCCCAGCGCCGCAGTTCTTTTGCCTGTTCAGCGGTAAAGGCCGTGCCGCAGGGCGCAACGGCATTGCCAATGCCCGCCTGATGCAGGGCAATGGCATCCATATAGCCTTCGGCAAGGTAGACGGTTTTAGTCCGCCTGATTTCCGGCAGGGCCGCATCCAGGGCATAGAGAATCTGCCCCTTTTTATAGGTCTCAATTTCGCGGGTATTGATATATTTCGGCGGCTCCCTGCCGTCGCTCTGCACCGCCCCCGGCAAAGCCCGTCCCCCAAAAGCGGCAATCCGCCCCTGCCGGTCGGTGATGGGGAACATCAAACGGTCTGAAAAAAAAGCCATTCCCCGGTAATTGGCCGAAAACAGCCCTGAACTGTCCAAAAATTCAGCGGAATAGCCCTTGCTCTGCAAAAACCCATAAAGCCAGTTCCGGTCCGCGGGAGAATAGCCGAGCCGGAAACGGTCGATCATCTCAGGGCTGATACCGCGGGATACCAGATAATCCAGGGCGGGTTTTCCTTCGGGTTTTTCCCGCAGAAAATGGCTGAAACTCAGGGCGGTTCTGCGGTACAGTTCATACAACTGTTCCCGGTGGGATTGTTCCGCTTCCCAATCCCCGTTTTGTTCTTCGCCGCCTCCCTCATAGCTTAATTCAACGCCGAATTTACGGGCAAGATTTTTGATGGTTTCGGGGTAGCTGATTTTGTCCATTTCCATGACAAAGTCGATGATTCCCCCGCCCTTGTGGCAGCCGAAGCAGTAGTACAATTTTTGGTCAGGATCGACCTTAAAAGACGGGGTTTTTTCCTGCCCGCCTGAATGAAAAGGGCAGCGTCCCCAATGGCGCCCTCCCCTTTTTTCCAGCCGGACATAGTCCTGGACTACTGCAATGGCGTCTATCCGGTCCAGCACTTCCTGTATGCTGGATTTGGCGATACGGCTCACTACGAGCCGCCTTTTACATAGAGCGCGCCGGCCCTGATATGGTCGTCCAGAGTGCCGGAAAAATAATGCCGGCCGGCGGCGGGGTCTACCAGCCTAAAGTACAGGTAATCGTTTTTTGAGGGAGCAAAAACCGCCCCCAGCGCGACATGGCCGGGAGCGGAAATGGGGCCGGGGGGCAGGCCCGGGCGGATATAGGTATTGTAGGGGTTGCGTATTTCGGTATCCCGTGTCAGAAGAATTTCGGGATGCGGCCTGCCCTGTATTTCGGTAATAACATACTCAACGGTGGCGCATGATTGCAGGGCCATGCCTATGTCCAGCCGGTTAAAAAATACCCCCGCCATTACCGGCGCTTCTTCATCCAGCCGGTATTCCCGTTCGACAATGGAGGCGAGAATCACCAGCCGGTTTAATTCATCCGGCGGCATGGACAAAGCCCTTTCATCAATCTCTTCGATATGGATAAAAAAATTATCAGCCATTGCCTGAACTACTTTTTCCGCGGGATATTGGGGGGGGAATAAATAGGTATCCGGGTACAGGTAGCCTTCCATGCTTGCGCCGGGAATCCGGTAGCGGTTGATTATTGCCGAATCATACGACGCTTCCAGAAATTCACCCGCCGGACAGATGCCCGCATCCTCCAGTAGCGCCGCCGTTTTTTTCAGGGTAAGACCCTCCGGAACCGTGACCCGCATCAGTAACTGCCTGCCCGACACCAATATACGGTGAATGGCGATTTGGTTTGCCGGAATCTCAATCAGGTAACTGCCGCTTTTGACAGGTT
>JAIRRB010000093.1 GCA_031256195.1 Treponema sp. | reverse complement strand
AAACCTATCGCCAGAGAATGTATAACCTGCGCCGGCAGAGTCGATAAAATGTGACTGGCAGCCTGGGAAACGGCAAAACGTTTGGCTCCCTGGCTATAGGCAGTGATAAAAAAAGGTTCTTTCCCCAGTATTTTTAAATCCTTGATTCCGCCAAATGCCTCTGAGGATGTTTTATAACGCAGACGGTTGGACTCACGAGCGTCCTTCCCATGACGGCTCAGCCGGGGACGCACAAAAGCATACAATCCAAAATACAGTACGCCAAACACACCGGCAGCAAGGAGCGCCACCAGGGGATTAAGTACGACAAGAAAAATAAATATTGCCAGAGCCATCATCCCGCGGGTAAACATATCCATAGCTGGCCGCAGGACATTATTAATAACCATATCAACTTCGGACAACAGGTTTTTGGACAGTTCCCCGCTATTATGATTCAAAAAAAACTGGTATGGCTGAAATAAATATTGCCTAAACAGGCGCACACTTAAAGTATACCGGCGATTTGCTGTAAAACGGTAAGCGATATAGAGAACACCGAGTCTGAACGCCGTCACAGCGATAATTAAAGCAAAAATCACAACACCCAGAAAAATCAAAAAAGCAGTATTACTGTTGTTCTGCCCTTCAAAACCGCCAATCCGGTATAAAAACGCCAGCAAGGGCTGACGGTTTACCATATCCGGATCAGCCGCCACCGCCATAAAGGGCCCCAAAGAACCAACTTCTACAACTTCCAGTATCGACGCAAAAAATACAGCGACCGTTATGGGGATAAGCCTTCGCCGTTCTTTTTCGGAAAAAAGAGAGATAAGTTTTATGATGGAATTCATTCCGTTTTAACTATCCTCGCTCTCCATAGTTTTTTTCTATCCAGCGCCGATATTCTCCGCTGCGGATGCTTTCAATCCATTGGGGATTCGCCAGATACCAGTCAACGGTACGGGCAAGTCCTTCCTCAAAACTGACGGTTTGTTTCCAGCCAAGTTCCCGCTTTATTTTGGAACAGTCAATCGCATAACGGCGGTCATGACCGGGACGGTCTTTGACATAGGTAATAGCGCCCCGGATTTTGGCAGTATCAAGTTTTGTTTTGGCGGATACAATATCAACCAACACATTAACTAACTTGATGTTCTCCCACTCATTTTCGCCGCCGATATTATATGTTTCCCCGGTTGTGCCGTTTCGCATAACAGCCCAGACCGCCGCGTTATGATCTTCTACATACAGCCAGTCGCGGATATTTTTGCCGTCTCCATACACCGGCAAAGGCTTTCCTTCCAGCATATTAAGGATCATCAATGGAATGAGTTTTTCCGGAAACTGGTAAGGGCCGTAATTGTTTGAACAATTTGACAACGTTACCGGCAAACCATAGGTGTGGCTGTAGGCCATTGCAAGGTGATCGCTTCCGGCTTTACTCGCTGAATAGGGAGAACGCGGATCGTAGGGAGTGCTTTCCGTAAAATAACCGGTCTCGCCCAGAGAACCGTAAACTTCATCGGTACTGATGTGGTGAAACAGCACATCCTGCCTGATACTTCCGCCTTCAGGAGAAGACGAACTGTCTTTCCATGCGTTACGTGCAACATCAAGCGAGGTAAAAGTTCCCATCACATTGGTTTTTATAAAAGCCTCAGGTCCCAAAATCGAGCGGTCTACATGGCTTTCCGCAGCAAAATGTACCACGGTATCAATGTCGTATTTTTTAAACAGCGACTCAACAAAAGCCCGGTCGCAAATATCGCCCTGTTCAAAAAAATAGCGCACTTGCGCCATTGAGCCGTATTTTGCCTCAATATCCGCAAGGCTCATCCGGTTACCGGCATAAGTGAGAACGTCTAAATTGATGATTCTGCCGGAAAAACCATCGGCCTTCTCCAGTAAAAAGCGGATAAAATTGCAGCCGATAAAGCCCGCGCCGCCGGTAACAAGGATATTTTTTAAGATACGCACGTTATTCTCCGCTTATCATCTCGTGTACAATTCGGTCAATGTCGTTACGGAATTCCTGCCAATCAGGTTTTTTTGTCCAAGCAACTGTTTCAAATTCACTTTGGGGCATTTCCTGGAGAATGTCGCAAACAATTGGTATTTCAATACCTTCTTCTTTTTGCCGCGCATCCCGAATCGCCTGCTGCCAATCTACTGTCTCACGCAGTGCAATTTCCCGAATATCCGCTACATCTTTTCCGGCAAAACGGAATAAAGCGGCTAATTTATTGGAAAGTATGTTACGGATTGAATCTGTCCTGACAAATAAATCTGTTTTAACTATTTCCCCAAGATGAGATGTTACATCATTCACAAGATCAAGCTTTAATAAAGCATCTGATTTATCCCAGCCTAATTTAAAACTGGTAAAATTTTTATCGCTGATAAAATCAATTGAAGGATCCCAAAGAAAACCATCTTCCTTTAATTTATAAAATACTTCTTTCACTTGAGCCGAGTAATCATTATCGTTATTCACAAAAAAATTAAGGTCGGCAGAATAACGATGATTATAATAAGCCCGGCTAAGCGCCGTTCCCCCGGTCAGAAAAAAATCTGTTCCGCTGTGTTGTAAAATATTCATCACCCCATCTTGTAGGGGGAAAGGTTCTCTTCGTAATACTGCGAGGGCAAAATCAAAATGATACCTCCTCTCCTTCGGCCAAATACGCCGTGCTATTTCCGGCGTATACATTTTTTTAATTGTCTCAACTCCCCAAAGGGCTGTCACATAATGCCAAGGGATCCGCTCCAATGAACGAACAAAAAGTTTATCCCGGTTAAACGTCCCGGAACTTTCCAGCCGCCCTTCGATTACCGCAAGCATATCTTCATGTGTATCCAGATAATCCCAGTTGAGATTACCCATTAGATGTAATTTTTCTTCATGGCTTAAAGTCATCATTGCTTTTCAAAAACTCTGTTAAACTTTTTTCCCACGCCGGTACTTCAATTCCCAGCGCGGCTTTTATTTTACTTTTATCCAGCATGGAATACACGGGCCGCTTAACTTTTGCGGGATATTCGGCGCTGGTACAGGGCTTGACGGCACAGTCTTTGACAATTTGCCCCCCTTCCCGTCCCTGCCTGAAAATTTCTTTGGCAAAATCAAACCAGGTAATGTTTCCTTCGTTGGTATAATGATAGATACCAAAGGGAATATCTTTACCGGCATCAACATTCTTGATAAAAGCCAATACCGCAGAAGCCAGATCAAAAGTCCATGTGGGACTGCCCCGCTGGTCATTAACTACTTTGATTTCATCCCGCTCATTCATCAGCCGGAGCATGGTATGGACAAAATTATTACCATGCCTGCCATAAAGCCAGGCTGTCCGAATTATGTATGAGCGGGGATTGTTTTCCAGTATGGCAAGTTCCCCCTCCCGCTTGGTGAGGCCATAAACGCCAATGGGATTTGTCGCGTCATCCTCACGGTAAGGGCGGTTTCCGTTTCCGTCAAAAACATAATCGGTTGAAATATGAATCAACCGCGCTCCAATACTTTTGGCGCAGGTTGCTATATTGCCGGCCCCCAGCGTGTTCAGGCGGCGGCAGTTTTCAGCATCCTCCTCCGCCCTGTCAACCGCGGTATAGGCGGCGCAGTTGATGATCCAGCCGACAGACTGCTTTTTGGCAAATTGTTCAAGCGCCGCCGTGTCGGTAATGTCTATTTCACAATCAGTACCAACAAAGGGAAGACCGGATTTTTCCAAAAGCAGGGAAAGCTCGGTTCCCAGCATACCTTTATTGCCAATCAGCCAGATACTGTCAGCCATTAAACATATCCCGGCAGCTTCTTGTCTTTCTCGGAAAGCAGATAATCCATCCCCAAATCCGGCCATTTAATGCCGATGGCAGAATCGTTCCAGATAATGCCGCCTTCGTCTTCGGGATAATAAAAGTCCGTGCATTTGTAGGCAAAAACCGCCGTATCGCTTAACACCAGAAAACCGTGGGCAAAACCTTGCGGGATGTAAAACTGGTTCTGCTTTTCGCCGCTTAAAACAACGGCATGCCATTTACCGCGGCTGGGAGAATCGGGCCGCAGGTCCACCGCAACATCAAAAACTTCCCCTTCAATGGCCCGAACCAGTTTATCCTGGGCATGGGTTTTCTGAAAATGGAGTCCCCGCAGCACACCCTTGACCGAACGGGACTGATTATCCTGCACAAAATGCGCGTTAATGCCGGCGGACTCAAACTCCCGCCGCGACCAGGCTTCAAAAAAATACCCCCGGCTGTCGGCAAATACCTTTGGTTGAATTTCAAAAAGACCGGGAATGGGACATGGCTCAAAACTAAAGGGCAATGTCATTCTCCGCTATGTACCGCAGATATTCACCGTATTCGGTTTTATAATCCGCCGCCAGCTTCAACAGTTCATTTCGGGAAATCCATTTATTGTTATACGCAATTTCTTCGATGCAGGAAACGTACATACCCTGCCGTTTTTGTATCGTCTCAATAAAGTTTGACGCTTCCAAAAGGCCGTCGTAGGTGCCGGTATCCAGCCAAGCCATGCCCCGGCCCAGAACTTCTACGGAAAGCCGGCCCTTTTCCAGATACGCATTGTTCACCGCGGTAATTTCAATTTCACCTCGTGCGGAAGGTTTGATGGCCCGGGCTATCTCAACCACTTCATTATCATAAAAATAAAGCCCCGGTACCGCATAATGGGACCTGGGTTTTGCGGGTTTCTCCTCAATGGAAAGCGCTTTACCCTGAGCGTCAAATTCCACCACACCGTAAGCAGAGGGGTCTTTTACAAAATAACCAAAAATGGCGCCGCCGCCCTGCCCGCTTACCTGCGCGGCGGCATTCCGTAAAGTCTGGCTAAATCCCCTGCCATAAAATACATTATCGCCCAGCACCAGAGCAACGGAATCGGCGCTGCCAGCAGCGGCGCTGGCGGCAGCGTTGCCGATAAAATCAGCGCCCAAAATAAAAGCATCGGCCAAACCGCGGGGGCTTTCCTGAACCTTGTACTCAAAGCGCATCCCCAGCCATTCGCCGCCGCCAAACAGCTCCCTGAAAAGAGGCAAATCGCGGGGTGTTGAAATAATCAGCACATCCCGAATCCCCGCCAGCATCAGCACTGACAAAGGGTAATAAATCATCGGTTTGTCATACAGGGGAAGTATTTGCTTGGAAACAGCCCGTGTAATCGGATAGAGCCTGGTACCGGAACCGCCGGCAAGAATTATTCCTTTCAATTACCCTTTTTTCCGTTCATTTTTAATATACGCATACATAACATCAGCGCCAACACTCCCAAGAATGCGCCCAAAGTGTCGGCAATCCAGTCCCAAACATCACATTCACGTCCGGGAACAAAATACTGGTGAAACTCGTCAATCGCGCCATAGGCTGAACCAGCCAATGTTGCCAACAGCAGGGCCAGAGCAGGACGGCGTTTCCAAAAAGACGGGAATGCCCAAAGACCCACAGCAAAGCCCAGCGCCCCATAAGCCAAAAAATGCTGTAATTTATCCCAGCCAAAAATACCTTTGGGCTGGGGCAGAGTACTTTGAGATGAAAGAAACCACAAAAGTCCGGCTATCAGCAGGGCTGGCAGCCGCAACAATATTGCTTGAGACAACCGCATAAGACACTTCTCCCCCAAAAAAGGGGTTTTGAGAAAAAATAGGAAAACCCCGCCGCCGCCGAAACAGGCTGACCAGGCTGTACCTTCAAAGAGAGGTAACATTAAGGTAATCTTTAAAAACGTTAGTTTTTAGAGGTTTCCACAAGACAATATATCTTTTTTGGGGGGCTTTTTCAACCCTGCGGCGAATATATATGACATTAACAGAGATTAAAACCGCAGAGCTTCAACCATATAGCGAATATCAGGCCCATTTTCAGCATAACATTTCATTTCTATAACAAAAATAAGCGAATTACCCGAAGGAGCCACCAATACTTTCTTGATTCGGTACGACAAAATGGAAGATCGTTCCAAATCAGGCGTACCTATGGTGAAGGTTTTTGCCTCGCCGTCACTATCAACGCTTTCCAGTTTGATATAAAACGATGAGCGCGCCCCTTTTCCGTTGCCATTTACCGTTTCGAACAGGCTTGCCTGATAGAAAGCGCCGGATATAAAGTCGCGGAAAGTAATCTTTTTACCTTCATAAGCCGGGTCTCCGCTCAGCGCAATGTACAGGGGCTGCCCCTGATGGGGATATGAAAGCTCAAAGCGTTCAACAAGTCCGGTATTTTCGGTGATTACGCGATAGAGGGCGCTTGATCCATCCTGTCCGGCCTCTATCGGCCTGTCGTGCGTATAGGAAATTCTGCTTTCGGGAATAAAGTCATTACGCTCAACATCAACAATAAACAGGTCCGCCCAGGGTCTGAGCAAGCCGGATTTTACCCCATATTGGGCAAACATATAAATACTGCCGTCAGATGAAAAACCAAGGTCTACAAAAGAAGCCGAATCGCCTGCCCACAGGACAGATACACTTACCAGCAATAACCCTGACAGAACAAGAAAAGTCTTTTTGAATAGCATACAGGTCCTCCCATTATGATTATCGGATAGGCAGCAAAAACCCTTGAGAAAAACCACAACTATGGCTATGCTGAAAATATGACCTTATCCGAGAGGAATCTTATCTTTAAGCTGGGGATAGCCCTTTCTTTCCTGTGCCTGCTGATATGCGTTCTTATATCCATAAAAATATTTCCCGTTTATGCCTCAATGGAAACTGAAATAACCCGCCGTTCAGAGGGTATTTTCCGGACATTTATCGGAAAATTCCTGGATGCAAAACTATCGGCGGTACATTGCTGTATTTCGGCTGCGGTTCTGTATTCTTTTTTTTCGATAATTCTGATTTACTATTTTTTTGAAAAAACCCAGTCGCCGGAAATACTTTTTGTCGTTTTTTTCGCCGCCTCATTTTCCCTTGAAGCGCTGCGGCTGGTTCTTCCTCTGGGCCGGATTTATGAGATTCCCTCGCTGTATCAGCTCACGGCGTCGCGGATAATCCTGTTCAGCAGATACTTTGGCATTTTTTCGCTGTTTACCGCCGGCGTGGTTACCGGCGGCTTTAAGACGCAAAAACAGCGCAATATCATCATGGTTATAACGGTAACAACATTGATTATTACCCTGGGGGTTCCCATTGACACCCAGGTTTGGGACTCCAGCCTGAACATGATTAACGGTTATACTTCGATGTTCAGGCTTATTGAAACCGGGACTTTCCTTATCACTGCCATCAGTTTTTTTATTGCCGCCTGGTCGCGCAGTTCACATGAATTTATCTTCATCGGCGCGGGCTCTGTTCTGGCCTTTTTGGGCAGAAATATCCTTTTGAACACCGACACCTGGATAGGCCTGCCAATAGGCATACTGCTCCTTGCGACAGGAACATGGCTTATCTGCACCAAACTTCACAGGGTTTATTTATGGCTTTAATGTAATGCCAATCGAACTACAGCGCCTACAACCAGGGGCAGGGCAACATTGTCATAATCTTCCAGCGGCAGGGCTTCTACAGCCGTGGCGGTAAATGCGGCAGACAGAGAAACAAGGTAACTCTGCGAAACCAGATACGCGGAGATAAAAGTCGCCGTAAAGCAGGCCAATGAACCTTCGACACTTTTGCCAAAGAGAAAAGCCGGACGAATCCTGCCAAACAATTTTCCGACAAGTCCGGCAAAACCGTCACCAAAGGCCAGAGCATAAATACCGATACAGGCCGCAGGTGAGGGAAAAAGCAACAGGGCAAGCAGAGCGCCAATTCCCAAAGTTACCGGGCCAAGTATAAAGTTACCCATGTCCCGCGGCCGTGATGCCATACTGGTAAGAGAAGAAATCAGAGGAACTTCTACACCCGCAAGCCGCAACTGTTCCATTATGGTATAACCCACAACACCGGCCATTAACGCCATCACGGTCAACGGATAATTGACTGCCGCCATGCCGGGACTTAAAGCAATGAGAAAATGTATCGCCTTCCTGACAACTTCGGTTTTTGCTTCAGCAAGAATTACCACCGGCCCACTATTGCGGACGGCGGAAGAAGGGGAAAAAACAATACTTTTTTCGATGAACATTTCTTTCATTACCTTATATAGCAGCAAATTCCGTGCCAAGTTATTACTTAACCGAAAAATAACCTCTATAAACCTATTTTAATTGTTTTTATACCAGGAATTCAACAATTTAGTAAAAATTTTACCAAAAAAAGCAGATTTGAAACTATTTTCCTCTACATACGAAATTCCCAAAAAACCAAGTGTATAAAAAACCATACGCTTTTATTCAAAAAATACTATGATTATTGAGCTACTGGATATTCATTTTGGAAACAACGCCTTTGAGCAGGGCCGTTACTTTGGCGGCGTTTTCGGAAAAGACCTGTAAAATCGCTTCCCAGCTTACCGGTTCTTCATCGCTGCGCCAGCAGTCATAATCGGTACTCATGGCGACTGCCGCGTAAGGAATTCCTATCTCATTGGCAAGAATGGTTTCGGTGGCAACGGACATATTGATAATATCAGCCCCCAAAATACGGAACATTTGTGATTCGGCCCGGGTTGAAAAACGGGGGCCTTCAATGGTTACCACGACACCGTGGTCATGAAAGGGGTAACCCATGCGCCGGCACTCATCAATAAGAAGTTCCCGAAGCCGGCTGTCGTAAGGGTCTGCCATGGGGCAATGAACCGGGTTATGGGGGGCAAAAGATTCGTGAAACGTCATTTTTCGCTGTTTGGTAAAATCAATAAATTGATCGACAATGACTAAATCACCCCGGTGGATTTCTTCCCTGAGGGAGCCTACTGCCGTACTTGCGATAATGTGGGAACATCCTGCTGTTTTGAGAGCGGCAATATTGGCCCGGTAATTTACCTGGGTAGGGGGAATGGTATGTTCCCGCCCATGACGCGCCAGCAGAACCACTTCAACACCCTCAATAATACCATGTTTCAATGCCGATGAGGGTTCTCCATATTGGGTGGTAACTTTTTCATCACGGGGGTTGGAAAGAATATCAGGATTATCCAGACCGCTTCCGCCTATTATTCCGATGATTGCCATATTTACCCTCCGTATTTATTATTCAGGCGCAGAATTACATTTAACGCCCTTTCCACCGTGGGGCCCCAAACAATGACCCCTTCATCGTGTCCGGCCAGAACAACGACTCCTTCATCCGCAGCCAATTCCTGTACGCATTGGACAAGGGCAAAAGCGATTTCCGGTGTTCCGTAAGCGGCATTTTGCGCCGTAGCGGGATAGTTATCCCGTATCATCCCGTTAAAAATAGCCCCGGAATGAATATGCATTACACAGTTTGCCGCGGGGCAGGCACGATACACCGCTCCATGAGTCATGGCTTCAGATGACGCTGTAACCGGGCCTGTGGAAACAATACGATTCTGTATTAAATCAAAGGAGTTTACAAGACAATAATCCGCGGGATTTAATGCAGGCAAGGCGCCGGTGGCTGTCCCGCTGACAAGAAATGCCTCACCATTAAAACGTATGCTCACATTGCCAAAACCGATACCCTGTGGATTAACGCCCAGAAGTCCCAAACGGTGGAGCTGCGTCCGCGCATTATTAAGTTCCACCCAATGAGGCGCTTCAATGGCCGGGGCCGGGCTGTGTTCCGCGGTATACTTTACATAACCCTCGTCATGGGCATACTCTGGGTATAAAGCGAGTATATCCTTTTCATCAGCCCGGCAGATGCCTCTTTCGGTGATAAGGCCGCTGATATAGCGCGCGGGGGTAACATCAAAACCCCAGTTCCGCGCCGTTGTTGTATCGGGACAAATTTGTACGGTTTCTATTGTGCCTTTTGCTGTTTTTCCGGTGATGAACCTTATTTCCGCAGCATCCCGCTCTTCAATGGGAATTTCCTTGAGCCCATCCCGCATGGCACAATCAAAGGTTGATGAAGGCAGGGCGACATAAAAGGGCACATTGTTTTCTTTTGCCGCCAGAGCCTTGAGGTACGTACCAATTTTGTTTGCCGCGTCTCCCTGCCGGGTTACCCGGTCCGCTCCGGTTATAACCATATCCACCAGGCCGTGCTGCATAAGATGCCCCCCTGCATTGTCGGGAATAAGGTCGTGACTTACCCCATGCTGACCCAGTTCCCATGCGGTAAGAAAGGCCCCCTGATTCCGGGGCCGGGTTTCATCCACCCACACATGCACCTTTATCCCCTGATCAAAGGCCGCATATACCGGGGAAAGAGCCGAACCATAATCCACAAAGGCAAGCCATCCGGCATTGCAATGAGTCAGAATATGGACTGTTGCGCCTTCTTTTTTTTGAGCAATTTTTTTTATGATTTCAAGGCCGTGAAGTCCGATACGCCGGCAATAACCCGCATCCTCATCGGCGATTGCCTGGGCTTCCCGCCGCGCTGTTTCAACGTTCTGTTCCCCGGTTCCTGAATATCCGGCATGTATCATTCTGTCTACCGCCCAGGCCAAATTGCCGGCAGTAGGCCGGGTACTTTTGAGCTTCTGTGCCGCCGCAGCCATATCATCATTAAAAGAGGAATCGGCGGCTTTCAGAGCGGCAAGGTACATACCAAAAGCCGCTGCCGCTCCGATAAGACCGGCGCCGCGGATATACATATCCTGTATAGCCCCGCAAACATCCTCAACCGTGTACAAATTGAGAATTTCAAATTTAAAGGGAAGAACCTGTTGATTGATGATCTGTACTGTCCGGCGTTCCGGCTCTTGCAGCCAAATAGTTCGGTAATGACGGCCATCAACATTCATACGGTGTGGTCATTATAGGAAGGCTGTTTCAAAATGTCAAATTGTGGCAAATATCTCCCAAATACGTTATAATTATTCCATGAACCTGAGCGAATTTGAAATTAAAATGGGCAAGGCCACGCCCCTGGGGGCCTCATTAAGTGAAGGCGGGGTGAACTTTGCCATTTTCTCGCGCCATGCCACACTGGTTACACTGATCCTTTTTGAATCTGCTGCGCAGGATAGCCCTTACCGGGAGATTCCGCTGGATAAAAAGGGAAACAAAACCGGCGATATTTGGCATTGTCTGGTAAAGGGGCTTAAAACAGGAGCCTGTTACCTGTACCGGGTAGACGGCCCCTATCAGCCGGAACGGGGGCTGCGCTTTAATCCCCATAAAGCCCTTATAGACCCCTACGCTAAAGCCCTTACCACCATTGGCAAATGGGACCTCAAAACATGCGCGGGTTTTGACCCGGACGCGCCAGTAGGCGATTTGTCATTTTCTTCTGAAGAAAACCTGTCCCATCTTCCCCGGTGCATTGTAATAAATAACAGTGATTTTGACTGGCAGGGAGACGCTCCCCTGAATTACCCGCTGCGCTTTAGCATACTATACGAAACACATGTTAAGGGCTTAACCGCCCATCCCAATTCAGGGGTTAAACACCCGGGAACCTTTTTGGGCGTTATCGAAAAGATTCCCTACCTTAAAGAACTGGGTATTACCAGTCTGGAATTCCTGCCGATACACGAATTTAACGAATATGAATTCCCCCGCGTTAATCCCCATACGGGCGACCTGTTGACCAATTACTGGGGTTACTCCACCGTGGCTTTTTTTGCCCCCAAGGAATCCTATGCCGTTGACAGCAGTCCCGGAGCCCAGGTAAACGAATTTAAGTTAATGGTGAGGGAACTGCACAAGGCGGGGATAGAAGTGATTTTAGACATTGTATTTAATCACACCGCCGAAGGTAATGAACAGGGGCCGACTTTTTCTTTCCGGGGCCTGGACAACCCCATTTACTATACATTGGCTGATAACAAACGCTACTATCAAAATTACTCCGGCTGCGGCAATACGGTCAATTGTAATCATCCCGTCGTCCGCAGCTTTATCATGCACTGCCTTCATTATTGGGTTGTTGAAATGCACGTTGACGGTTTTCGCTTTGACCTGGGCTCCGTTTTGGGACGGGACCAGCATGGCCGCCTGATGGAATCGCCGCCGATGCTGGAGCGGATTGCCGAAGACCCGATTTTAAGCTCCGCCAAAATAATCGCCGAGGCATGGGATGCCGGAGGAGCGTATCAGGTGGGCTGGTTCCCCGGCGGACGGTGGGCGGAATGGAATGACCGCTACCGCGATAATGTTCGCAAATACTGGCGGGGGGATACCAAAGAAATCCGGTATCTTGCTACACGGCTTTCGGGCAGTGCAGACCTCTACCTGCGTGATGGGCGCAAGCCTTTCCACTCGATAAATTTTATTACCAGCCACGATGGTTTTACCCTGAAAGACCTGGTTACCTATAATCAGAAGCACAACGAAGCCAACGGCGAAGAAAACCGCGACGGAAATGACAATAACTGTAGTTATAATTATGGCTCCGAAGGCCCGACAATCGACCCGGTTCTGGAAGGAATTCGGGAACGCCAGCTCAAAAATTTCTTTGCCACGCTCATGATTTCTTTGGGAACGCCCATGATTTTGGGCGGCGATGAAATGGGCCGTACCCAGAACGGCAATAACAACGCCTATTGTCAGGACAATGAAATTTCATGGTATGACTGGTCTCTGCTGGAAAAAAACAAAGACCTGTTTCGCTTTGCCAAAGAAATGATTGCCTTCCGCCTGCGGCATCCGGGCTTTATGCGGCCTGAATTTTATACCGGCCACGAAGGTCACTACAGCGCAACACCGGACATTAGCTGGTATAACGAAAAAGGCGCAAGCCCCGACTGGGAGCGGGCAAGCAGCAGTCTGGCCCTGCAAGTAAACGCCAGCCGGGCTGACACAGTGATGGACAGGGACAGCAACGACTTTTACATTATGTTTAATGCCGGTATAGACCCGGTGATTTTTTCCATTTCGCCCACCGCCAGCCCCGGTCATAAACGCTGGTTTCGGGCGGTCGATACCAGTATGCATTCTCCCAAAGACATACTGCCTGCCGGCAACGAAGAAGCGCTTGACCTGCCGTATAAATACATAGTAAAGGCCCGCAGCGTGGTTATCCTTATCTCAAAAAGCGCAACATAGGGTGGTGTATGAACGATAATATTTTTATTTTGGGCGTTGATTTGGACGGCGTAGTAGGGGACTTTTACGGAACGGTACGAAAAATCGCCGCCGAATGGCTGAACAGACCGCTGGAAACCCTAACCACCGAGGTAACATTCGGTCTTGATGAATGGGGCATTACGGAATTCGGCGGCTACGACCGCCTTCACCGTTTTGCCGTTACCCAGCGGAACATCTTCCGTGATATGGAACCCATAAAAAACGCCCCCGCAATTCTGAGGAAACTGTCCAATCAGGGAATCCGCATCCGCATCATTACCCACCGGCTGTTTCTTAAATACTCCCACCGCACCACCATTACCCAGACCGTTGACTGGCTGGACAATTATGATATTCCCTACTGGGACATTTGTTTTATGAATGACAAAGGTGCGGTAGGGGCCCACGTTTATATTGACGATGCCCCGGAAAATATCATCGGTTTGCGCAACCAGGGCTGTAAAACGATAGTTTTTAGCAATTCCACCAACCGTGACCTACCTGGCCCCCGTGCCAACGACTGGTTTGAAGTTGAACATCTGGTCATGGAAGCCAGAGAAGAATGGCGAACCGGCACTATCGGCCTATTTAGGGACTAACGGTTCTGGCTTTAATGTTTCACGTGAAACATTGGGATACCGGCTATTCCCTGTTTTCTGCGGCACACATGGGAATGTCCAATGGGTAAGAATCCGCTTTTTATTAAGGAGTAGACTTGAAAAATCAAGATATTGCCGTTCCTTCTGAAAGCGAAATACGCTTTTTCGCCGATATTTCACAGATATTGAATGAAGGCCGCAATAAAGTCCATGCGGCTGTCAATTTTACTATGGTGGAAACATACTGGAACATTGGCAAGCGAATCGTTGAACAAGAACAACAGGGGAAGGAACGTGCAAATTATGGAGACCTATTGATTGTCAATTTATCTCGTTATCTAAGCGGTACATTTGGCAAGGGTTTTTCAGAGGCCAATCTTAAGAATTTCAGGCAATTTTATCTGACATGGCCAAACGATGAGATTCGCTACACAGTGTGTAGCGAATTGAGCTGGTCGCATATCCGTCTGATTATGCGTCTTGACAGTGAAAAAACAAGAGAATACTACCTTAAGGAATCGCGGATACAGGGTTGGAGCGTTCGCGTTCTGGAGCGTAATATCCGAACAAACTACTTTGAACGCCTTTTATCATCACAAGAGCCGGAGCTTCTGGCAGTGGAACAGACAAATTCGCCAGCGACTGAATCCTTGATAAAAGACCCGTACGTTCTTGAATTTCTTGACTTGCCGGAAAACCCCATTCCAAAAGAAACAAGTCTTGAATCGACGATTATCAGTCATTTACAGGAATTTCTGCTTGAAATGGGCAGGGGGTTTTCTTTTGTCGGTCGGCAGTTTCGTATCAGTTCTGAAACATCGCACTTCTACATCGACCTTGTATTTTATAACTACTTGCTTAAATGTTTTGTAGTTATTGATTTGAAAACAAAAAAACTGACCCACCAAGACATCGGGCAAATTGACATGTATGTGCGTATGTTTGATAGTTTGAAACGAGGCGAAGACGATAATCCCACCATCGGCATTATCCTGTGTGCCGAAAAGGATGAAACAATAGTAAAATATTCTGTGCTTGCAGAGAACAGTCAGATTTTTGCGTCTAAGTACAGATTAGTTCTTCCAACCGAAGAAGAACTGACAGCAGAACTGGAACGGAATGCCCGTTACTTGCGTGAGGTTCGGGGTGATGATAAATAACAAGGTGCAACAAAAGGATATATCCACCGCTTTCTGGGTGTCAAAGTTTACACGAAGATTTACCACGGAGTTTTGATGCGAAAATCTTTTCTTTTTCTCCGTGTACTCCGTGGTAAAATTTTTTCCGATTTTCCCCTGCGGCGCGGAGTATCGGGACTGATGTTTCACGTGAAACATTCACGGCGAATTTGGTGACTGACACCGTTTCTGGTAGGAAGACGGCATGGTAAACAGGTGTCAGTCACCATATGCGTCAACTTAAATAAAAAAGATGATATAATCAGAGGATGGAAGGGGAAAAGGGCTGGTTAAACAGCTTGTTTGAATTACTGCCTGAAGGATGGGAAGAAAA
>JAIRRB010000092.1 GCA_031256195.1 Treponema sp. | reverse complement strand
CGTGTCCGTGGAAAACGGGGACGGGGAGCGGCAGGAAAGACACCGGTTTTCGGGCTATTAAAACGCGGTGGAAAGGTTTTCGTAAAAATAGTTAAAAACTGCTCAAAAGAGGAACTTTTGCCAGTAATACAGGGAAAAATCCTTGAAAAGTCAGTCATTTACACGGATGGGTGGAAGGCGTATGACGGATTGATGAGGAAAACGTATAATATTGAACGTGAAAAAGAAATTAAAAAAATTCAATTCACAGATGCGTATAGTTTACCTAAATCTTATTCTTTGCAAGAAGAAAATGTTTCCAAAGATATACAGGTAAGACAGTTTACTTTTTGTGATGACAAATTGTATGGTGTTAATGTTTATTATAGAAATACATCTCATGAGGCATTAAAAATATTACTAAATGCACTGGCATCTAAGTTTGGCAAATTGGAAGAAAAAGAATACTATTTTTATAAAACATTTGTTTTTTATCAATACTATCCCGAGTTGGTTGTTGAAGTATATAATGGAGACTCTAATAATGGTCGCCTACTTTTTGTTAACTACAGATGGCAAAAATTCATATCTGAATATAATAATGTATTTTAGACGGTACGGCACATAAGGACTGTAAACGCTCGCCGCCAGTATGTGAAGCAATGATGGCAGCTACCACTTTTTCGATTATGGGGTTGTTGACCTTTGTATTATAGATCAAATATAATGAGATTATGAAAAATAAGAAAGCTAAAACCGACGAAAGAAAGGCAAAAAGTGAATTTCTTTTATCAGTGAAAGATATAATTCACCTGCAGGAAGTCCCGGATGTTGACAATAAGCAATTTGTTATTAAAACACAACAAAAAACAAAAACACCTCTTGTTAATACTGCAATTATATCTGATACGGAAAGGCAACAATATTTTAGTACCGGCAGGGGGGATGACAAGAATGCTCAACTGGCAAAAAAAGTGCACGATACTGTAAAAAGAATGGAAACCGACATTGCACACAAGCGAGATGAAGCTACGAAAGCGGCTGCGGAGCACGTGAAAGACACCCCAAAAACAAATGAAGAAAACGCAAGTATGAGTGTTGATATTGCATCGGGACTTGATTTCGGGGCCCTTATTACCGATGCCGTTCTTAATGATACGTAATAATCCAAAACCGTTCACTCACCGTCTTCCCTAATTTCCTTTTTAAGTTATATACTGGCTTTATGGGTAAAACCTATGTCTTTGTGAACCAGAAGGGGGGGGTCGGCAAGACGACTTCGGCCCTTAATATTGGCGCGTACCTTGCCGGGGAAGGCAAAAGCGTGCTGCTGGTGGATTTTGACGCACAGGCAAACCTTTCCTCAGGTGTGGGGGCAAAACCGCCCAAACCGGGAATTTATGAGCTTTTGTCGGAGACTGTTACGATTGACCAGGCGATTAAAAAAACCGCCGTTTCCCGCCTCGATGTTATTCCCGCCAGCCTGGACCTTTCCGGCGCGGCAGTGGAGCTTATCGAGCAAAAAGACCGGAATTTATTTTTGAAAAAAGTCCTGGCCCCGGCAAGGAGCCGTTATGATTTTATACTGATAGACTGTCCGCCCAGTCTGGGCGTACTGACCCTGAACGGCATGGCGGCAGCCGATGATGTGCTTATTCCCATGCAGTGTGAATATTTTGCCATGGAAGGCCTGAGCCTGCTTTTACAAACCGTCCAGCGGATACAGCGCAGCCTGAACAAGACTTTGGGCATCGGGGGGATTTTTTTTACCATGTACGACCCCCGAACCAGACTTGCCCAGGATGTGGTAAAACAGGTAAGTGCCTATTTTAAGAGCAGAGTGTTTTCTACGATTATTCCGCGAAATGTCCGCCTTTCCGAAGCGCCTTCCCACGGTCAGCCCATTGTGCTGTATGACCCTCATTGTTCCGGAGCGAAAGCCTACCACAGCCTCGCGAAAGAAATAATCCAGCGCGCGTCATCACGAAACGCACATCCCCGTGCAGGCCGGGACTCCGGAGGAAAACCAGGTGGCGCGTAAAGCAGGATTGGGAAGAGGGCTTGACGCGCTGCTTCCCGAAGATGATAACGGTACAGACTCCGGCGCATGGGACTCAGACGCGGAAGAAACAACCGGTAAAAAACGGCGCGGCGAACAGCAGGGCCTGTTAAACAAATTACATAACGCGGTCGTTCCCATTGCCATTGACCGGCTGACTGCCAATCCCGGCCAGCCCCGGAAAAATTTTGACGAAACGGAACTGCGGGAACTGGCCGACTCCATTGCCGAGCATGGTATTATCCAGCCGGTTATCGCGGCGGATTCCGGAGACGGTTCTTATATCATCATTGCCGGAGAGCGGCGAACCAGAGCCGCACGGCTGGCCGGCCTGAAAGAAGTTCCGGCAATAATCCGCAACTACACCGACCAAAAGCGGCTGGAAGTTTCACTTATCGAAAATATCCAGCGCAGCGACCTGAACCCCATTGAAGAAGCGGCCGCTTACAAAAATCTGATGGATTTTTCCCATCTGTCCCAGGAAGAACTTGCCGTCCGGGTCGGCAAAAGCCGTTCCGCGGTGACTAACGCCCTGCGACTGCTGAAACTTTCCGCCGATGTGCAAAAAAGCCTGGAAGACGGCAGCCTGAGCCCCGGCCACGCGCGGGCTTTGCTTTCGGTAACGGACAAACAACTGCGGGACAAACTATTTAAGGAAATCAGCGGCAAGGGGCTTTCCGTACGCGAATCCGAAAAACGGGCCGCCGCCCTGAACACCCCCGCAACCGAAAAGGAAACCGCACCGTCAGGCCCCCAGCGTCCGCCGGAAATCACCGACATGGAAGAAAGATTCATTGGCAAACTGGGAACAAAGGTGAGTATTGAAGGCGGTCTGGACAAGGGCCGTATCCACATCGAATATTATTCCATGGAAGACCTTGAACGGTTGTACGAAATTCTGGGCGAGTAATATTACTACTTATGTGTAATGCTCCGGTTTTATGAATCAAAACCTTTTTGTACATTTTCTGTTGTCATCCTTCTTTTTTCCAATGTTTTTTCAAATAATTCATTTACGATATTTGGCATTTTTGTTTGTATTATTTTAGTCCCTTCTTCCGTTATTCCTCCTTTTGTCGCTACCCTTTCAATTAATTGTTCAAATGTCATTCCCTTTTCCAGCAGTAATTTTCCGGTACCATATACCGTTTCTACAACCATTTTTATTACATCTTCTTTATGTATTGAAGTGTGTTTCACCGCTTCATCGGTTATAACCCTGAATATTGCCCCAATAAACCCCGGCATACAACTGGTCAATTCCGATCCCATTCCTATTTCTGTTTCAGGTATTTCAATAATAGTCCCCAAACATTCCAGTAACATTTTTAATACATTTTTGTCATTATTATTTACATAATTATTATGGCATACCAGCGTAACCGATTGACTTATTTCAGCGGTTACACCGGGGATTACCTTTGATATTTTTTTATTTTCACATATTTGTTCTATCTGCCTCAATAACACACTGCCGTTTAATGACACAATATGGCAATCATTTTTTATTTTACCGGATATTTCCAGTAATACTGCTTTTATTTCCAATGGTTTTACACATATAAAAAGTATATCCGCGTTCTGAGCGGCATCCATATTATTTTTACAAACATTTAATTGTGGATAAATGTTTCTTAAATCGATTATCTTTTCATATGTTCTGTTTGAGATAAAAATATTGGATTCAGGTAATATTTTGATTCAATAAATTGAGAGGAAATCATTTTCCCCATGCTTCCATAACCGATAATGCCTATTTTTTTATCCATAAATCTCTATCTTAAATACTCTTTTCCGGCATGGTTGATTATTTTTCGATAATCCCAGCTTGCCACTATTGAATGACCAAGATAATAATCTTCTTTTTCTATGTCATACAAGCACTCTTTTTCCCATAATAAAATACTGCTCTTATCATAGTATCTGATCACCGAGGGCCAACCGCTGCCGGGTGTATTTATGATGACATCCTGTGGTTCTGTACTGTAATCCATGCCTTTAACGCCCGTCTTTACCGCGGCAACCGTGTGGTTTCGGGGATCGAGATAGCCGGTTCTTAAAAAATCCGCAATGTCGTAGAGATCTGTCGGAAAAAGATAACCCGGGCAGTATGAACCATAATACTGATCTACCCAGACATCATTAATCGTTAATTTTGTGTTTTTGCCGCTTCTTTGGAGTTTTTTGAGGCTCTTTTGTATTTTCTGCTTTGCCGGTAAAATGACATAGTGCCGGGAACCAGTAAAAAGGGCGTAAACCAATACAATTCACCTCAACCCCAGAAACGTAAACGAAAAAAAAGGGTATATACCAAAAAAGCAAAAAAAGGCGTACCTCGCGATTTTTGGCAGGCGCTTTTATGTACCGCCGTACTTATAGCCGCTTTCGCTTTAATTTCAATGGCGGTACTCGGTATCAGGCGGGGAAAGATTCCGCAGGTTCATCAACTGTTTGAACCGGCTGTAGAACAGGCGGCAGAACCGGACGCGGCAACGCCGGAAATACCGTTGCCAAAAACGGCAGTCCGGCAGGAACCTTCCGCACAAGAGTCATCCCCGGCAAAGAAACCTACTGCGGTTTCAAAACCGTCAATGGAAAAAAAGGCATCGGTCAATTCTGCGGAAAAGGCCCCGGCAAACAAGCCGGATAACCGGCAGCCGGTAAAAACCTCTACCGCAAAACCGGCTTCACTGAAACCGGCAGCCCCTCCGAAATTGCCGCCCAAACCGGCGCATCAGGGGACATTGGTTTTTATCATTGACGATGCGGGTAATAACTTAAAAGAACTGGAACCTTTTCTCCGTTTCCCCGGCCCGTTGACTATCGCCGTTCTGCCCGGTCTTCCCCATTCAGCGGAAGCCGCCCGGCGAATCCGCGCCGCAGGAAAAGAGGTGTTTCTTCATCAGCCAATGGAAGCAAGCGGCGGACAGGACCCGGGGCCGGGGGCCATTTATGCGGGAATGGATGCCGCCGAAATGTTGGCGGTGCTTAATCAAAATATTGCGGAAGTCGGCCCGGTCGCAGGCATAAACAACCACCAGGGTTCCCGAATCACCGCGGATCAACAGGCAATGGAAACCGTACTCGCTTTTTGCCGTGAACGGGGGATTTCTTTTCTCGATTCCAGAACAACCGCCAATACCGCGGTTCCCGCAGCCGCACGGGACATAGGCATAAAAATAGGCGAGCGCAATATATTTATTGACAATGAGCAAGACCGCCCTTCAATGAACCGTTCTATCGAAGGCGGCCTGGTATGGGCATCCCAAAGAGGCAGTGCGGTTATGATAGGCCATATCTGGTCGCCGGAATTGGCCCCGCTACTTGCGGAACTTTATCAAAATGTTATTGCCCAGGGTTATACGCTTGCTACAGCTTCTGACCTTATCAACAGGCACTAAGCAGAATCAGCAATTCCCTTACTTATTCTTAAACCGGGGTATCCGGTATTTGCCGGTATCATTGGCCCGGTTGCGCATGCTTTCCACGTTCTTAATACGGTCCGCAGGGCTGGGGTGGGTTGTATTAAATCCGCCTTTTTGGGACTTCTGCACCCGCTGTAATACCTTCAACATATCCTGAAGCGCCAGAGGGTCGTAACCCGCATTCACCAGAATCTTTACAGCCTCCCGGTCCGCCTCAAGTTCCTGGGACTGGGAATAGCCGTTTTTCAACATGGTATCCATTGTCTTTGTTACCGAATTACGGAAAAGCATGAGCCGCTTGGCAGTAGCATTATCTTTGCCGGCAAAATCCGCCGCACGGTTTGCCGTTGCTGTCATTTCTTCGGTAACTTTCATATCGTTGATAATGGCAATGCCATGCTTCAATATTATATGGGCAAGTTCATGGGCCACTATCGCCGCCAGCATATCTTCGGAAGTGGCCGCTTCCACCAGTTTTACGGTTATGAATATATGACCGCCGGGAGTGGCAAAGGCGTTAAATTCGGGACTGTCAAGAATGATTACATGATATCCGTTAAATGACACGGCCTGGGAAGAATTGATCACCAGGGTCTGGCAGATACGATTCAAATATTGAGTCAACGCGGAATTCCTGGTGTAGGGTTTATAGACAGCCAGAATATTCGCCGCGACCGTTCGTCCCAGATAATACGCATCTTCCTGAGTAAATTCCGCGTCCACATTGTTAAAAGCTTTGTCCATACTGGACATGGCGTCATCAAACACATTTTGAGTCCCGGTTCGGGATTGCCCATTAAGATGAACCGCCTGAATAAAAAAACACGCAGCCGCACAAAAAAATGCCAACAGTTTTTGCATTTGATGCTTTTTCAAACTATTCTCCCCTGGCCAGGCGGCCTTCAGTGATAAAGCGCAGCAAATCATTGGCAGGTACAACTATTTTTTCCATGGAATCAACCGCGGAGTAGTCCAGCCCGCTTTTCCTGTATTCCATTTCCATGTCGGGAGAAAAACCTTTTCCGGCCAGCGCCACCTCGCTGGCGGTAACCGTGGAATTTGACGCGACAACCCGCCGTGCGCTCAGGCTCGCAGACGCCACCCAACCGGCAAGGTTTCCTGCCCGAACCTCGGCCCATTTACCGTCATCACGGACAAGCGTTACCGCTGTTCCCAGCGGGAGATTCCCCACTTCTTTGGCAAAAAAACCGGTAGAATCTTTCACAACCGCAGTCTGTACCGCCACATAGCGTGTATTCCGGTCCGTCTGGGCAAAAATCACGGTTCCGGCACAAAGCGCCATCGTCAATAAAAATAAAAATTTTCGCATAATATCTTATTAATACACCTTTTTTTCGTAAATTTCAAGTGTTTTGCGGTAATAACACCTATTCTTCATTAAGCAGTCTGGAAGTCAAAATATGGTCAATATCCGCCAAAATTGCGTCTTTTTGGTCTTTTTTTGCGGCTAATTCAATGGTTTTTATCGAAAAAAGCTCTAAAATGTCGATTTCTAGGGCAGCGGCTAATAGTTCAAGCATAGTTATGGAAGGAAAACGCCTACCGGTTTCTATTAATGCAATGTGATTATCGGATACGTTTACCAGTTCTGCCAGCTTTGCCTGTGAGAGGCCCAGTCTTTTACGATGATGTTTCATGTTAAAAGCGAGCACTTTTCTCAGATTGGTCATTTTCTACCTTAATAGTTAGGTATTACCCACTTTACCTACTTGATAGTTATGAGACTAATAACATATAGTAAAATATTATTGGTTTTTATATTTATTATTGACAAATAGTTGGGTAAACAGTAGATTAAAGACAGATAGGGCGGGTATGGGTTTTGGAGCCCATACTTCAGGTCAATCTATTACAGGATAAGGAGTGGTATACATGAAAAAACGTATGTTTTTGTGCATTTTTGCTTGTTTTCTTCCCATGTTCGCTTTTACTCAAACTGCCGTTACCATTGACGCGGCCTTGAACAACTCAACCTCTTACCTCAGCGGAAGGATACCGGCCAAAACAAAAGTTGTCGTGTTGAATTTTTCTTCAAACTGGCCTCAACTATCTGAATACATTATCGAGGAATTAATCGGCTATATTGTCAATGAAGGATCATTGACCGTTGTTGACCGGCAAAATTTGGAGACTATTCGTAAAGAAATGGACTTCCAGTTATCGGGCGAGGTAAGCGATGAAACGGCGCAATCTATCGGCAAAAAATTGGGGGCGCAGACCATAATTTCCGGCGCGATAACAGCAATCGGAAACGCATATCGGCTGCGGATCAGGGCAATATCGGTAGAAACCGCCCAGATACTGGGGATGCAGAATGTTGATGTGGCGCAGGACAGCCGTCTGGCAGCCTTGACCGGAACTGCGTATGCCGGACCGGCAACAAATGCATCAAGTCCCAGACCGGCCGCCCCTGCTGCTTCCCCAGGTTCTTCAAATGCCGGTTATGCTGCGTGGCAGCTGAATTTTGACCCTCAGTCTTCTGCACAACTAAACTCAAACAGGGAATATATTGATGGGCAAGAAAGGGAAGTATGGACTCTGAATGTGAATCTTGCAAAGGGAGATGGAGTTTGGGCAGGGATGTTTTCATCAAACGAAACCTTTATTCAAAAACTAAAGGCTGGTTCCGGAGTGCGCTATAAAGTTTTGGGTGACGGAAAAAGCTGGACATTTGGATTCAGAATGAGTGACACGGAAAGTAATTACCATAGAATAACAGTATCGACCCGGAATGGAAAAACGGTTGAAGTAGATGTTCCTTATTCCAAATTAAAGCAACCGGAATGGGGAAAGAAGGCAGCATTTAATAAAAGCAGGATAACCGGAATGAATCTTGAGAAAATGGGCGCTAATGGCTCAGGCCCATCTACCATAAAAATTTTTGACTTTGAGGTGTATTGACGAACGGAGCAATCAGCCGTACCCTGCGGTATTATACCTTTTAACTACCGTTACGGCTTCTTTCATTCGCTTTTTTCCGTGATAACGCGGCAAAAGCGGCTGTCTATGTCATCATGAATGCTTTGTCTTAGGTTTTGGAGCAGGCCGGAAACCAGAGCGGAATCGTCTGACGAAAGCGTTTCGCCGAGGGGAACCAGCAACTGAAAGGCCGAGACACCCAACACACAGGCCAGGTTTGTCAACATTTTATCGCTTACCCAAGTCCGCTTTCCTTCTATCCGTTTGATCATCTGGACAGAAACCTCCGCCAGTTCCGCCAATTTTTCCTGGCTTATATTCAAGATTTCTCTTCTAGCCTTGATATTGGCGGATAAATATACCCGCAGAGGTTCCTGTTTTATGGCTACCCTCCAAAATTGCATGGTATATCGATATTGGTACTTGACAATATACTTTTGATAATCCACAGTGATATTAATATTGGCCTTTTGGTCTAATATTAATAAAAGGACGGTTATCTTATGGGTAGAACGGTAAAAAGACTTATACTGACATTTTTTGGCTTTATCATCACGGTGGGCCTGTATGCCCAATCAAGACTGGTAGGCCCCAATGATCCCGGCGCTTCAGCCGGGCCGGGGCAGGCGGAAATAATTTTTAATGCGGAAAACGCCGATCGTGACATTGCGGTATGGATAAACGGTACAATCGCCGCCCACATACGCCCCAAATCACAGGAAAAAATAATAGTACCCAACGGACAAAACATAGTGGAGGCGGCGGATACAACCGTCAAAAAAGGTCAATATGACATCGGTAGCAAGAAGCAAATAGTTGTCAACTCCCATTCCAATTGCATAGTCATCGGCCTGACGACACGGTATGGGGCGCTACTCAATTTGAACATTCAGAATACCCTCGCTCTGGGAGGGGGCGCAATTACACCCGCTGCCCCTCCCGCGCCCGCTTCCAAAACTCAGGCACTTCCCGGCAGGTCAACTGCCACACCTGCATCAAATTCTCTGGAAGGCGCTATATATCAGACTGCGCAGGCAATTATTGCCGGTGTTCCCGCCGGAGAAACTATGGCGATTATCAGTATCTCCTCGTCAGACAAGGACATGGCTGAATTTGTCATTGAAGAACTAACCTTTATTATGGTTGACGCCAAAAAGTACAAGATCGTGGATCGAAGGAGTCTTGATGCCATTAGAACTGAAATTAACTTCCAGTATTCGGGAGATGTTGATGATAATTCAGCCGTGTCCATCGGCAAAATGCTCGGTGCATCCATTGTTGTTACCGGAAACATTACCGGAACTGGAACTACGCGGAGGCTGACGGCCAAAGCATTAAATGTAAAAACAGCGGAAATTGTCGCTATGGGGAGAACCAATTTTTGAATCCCTGTGGATAAAGGGTATGTATCCGGTCTGCGTTGCGGAACCGGTTCAGACTATGGAAGTTTTCCATAGTAAATAAACGCTTTTCAATTTAAGGAGAAAAAAATGAAAAGATTGGTTATGTTGGCGTTGTGCCTGTTGGTTTTGGTGTCCGGCGCCTTTGCGCTGGACAAGGCTGTGGGAGGCGGCACTTTATTTCACAACATTGAGGACAACTGGGGGCCGGGAGTATTTGTTTTTTTCGGTATAGGCCAGTTTGTGGAACTAAATGCTGGTGTATCGTTCTATACTTTTGGCGATGAGTCCTTTACGAGTTTTCAGGGGGGTATTTATGGGAAATACCCTATCCCTCTTTCGGATATGTTCGTATTTTTTCCAACCGCCGGGCTTGATATAGAATATGCCAGTATCGGCGGCAACAGTGATATTTTACTCTGGGGCCGGGGCGGTCTGGGACTGGATATCTTCTTCAGCGAAAGGTTGTTTCTTCGAACCCATGTTATTGCCGGTTACGCCTATGATCTGACTTACGACGCAAGCGGCTTCGGTATGCTGATCAAAGTTGGCCTGGGCTGGATGCTGTAAAAACAAACCTAAAACTGACCTTGAAAAAGTTTTCAGTTTGCGGTATATTGTTCATACAAAGACGTATGTTTTTGAAAAAAAGACGAAGGAGAATTGTTATGAAGAAGATCATTGGAGTTAGTGTAGCGCTGTGTTTAGTGCTGGGCTTTTTGAGCTGTGGTTCCAGTCCCAAAACTGCGGCTGCTGCAACCACCACCGCTGCGCCGAGTAAGCAGGCGCCCGAACGGAAAATTGGCGGTACTGTTCCCCAGTTTGTCAAGGATGCGCTCAAAAGAACGCCGGAAGACGCACTGGTAGGTATCGGAACCGCAAAAGCGGCATCATTGAGCCTCGCGCGGACTACCGCAACAACCCGGGCCCGGGCGGAGATTTCCCGCCAAATGAATACCATGATTCAGGATATGGTACGGGATTATTCCGCCAGCAGCGAAGTTGATCCCGCGGCGGCGCTCTCATTTCAGGAGAACATCACGGTAGCGCTTTCCAAGTCGACCCTCACCGGTTCCGTTCCTGTCGAAGAAGATCAGGATGAAAACGGTAACTATTGGGTAGTGGTTATGCTGAGCAAGACAAATACTGTCACCGAGATCAATCAGGCTCAGGCTGCCGCCAGGCTGGCTGTTCCGGCAATGGCTTCTTTCAGCGCCGAAGATCGGATGAACGAGGCTTTTGGCAGGGCATACTCATCAGAAATCGGTGTCGGCGACCGATAGTTGAAAACAACAGGATGGGGCAGGTCCTCATCCTGTTTGTTTTATGGGAAGCGGCAATATGAAAAAAGCAATCGCCCTGCCGGGGATTGTGTTTTTATTTTTTTCCTGTGCGTCCTCAGGCGCCGATAAGTCTCAACAAAATTTTCCATCGGATACTAATGTCAAAACGCCTTCGGTGAGTAAACAGGGTACGGCGGAACATTGGATTACCAGGCCATCGGAAAATACCTTAACCATTATTGGGGTGTCCAGTTTACAGGTAAAACGGGATGCCGAAATTGCCGCCGCAAAGGAAGACGCTGCCCAAAAAGCGGCAATGTATCATGGCATTCAGGGAAGCATTGAATCCTTCCATAACGCGGGGGTGAATTTTTTTGATTACGTGGCTGATTCCAAAGTTGAACTTGAATACGATACCGATTATGCGAAATATTTTGACCGTCTGACGTTTGATCCGGAACATGATGTGACTGCAACTGACGAGGCGGTATTTGTACGTTTCAGGTATGCGGCAATGGCGGTTCCCGTTGATTTCATAACTTCCATGAATGATGATGGCCGCCCCAACTGGACTTACAGCCGGGACCTGCCCCGGATTGACGGTTATTTAACGGCGGTAGGATTTGCCCGAAATCAGGTTAGACTGAGGGATACAATCAGAAAATCAACGGAAGCGGCTGTTGCGCGAATGATCGAAGATATATCCACCCGGATTATTTCAAACGATAAATCCGCAACCGGGGCAGGCGCTTCCGCCATGATTCAAACCAAAAGCGAGGGGAAGCTGGACAATTTCCAAACCATTGAATTTTGGATTGATCCCAAAACAGGATATGTTTATACACTTGCCATTGCCAGGCAGGGCAAGTGAGCTATTTTCAATTATCTCAATATAACAGTAATAAGGAATTGTATATGAAAATTAAGACAACTGCATTTTTATACCACATGAAGGGTTTTTGTTTGCTGCTGGCGTTTTCCGCCTGCATGACGGTCAATGCTCAAAATAAAGGCGGCTCCAATACCAGTGCGCCGGACTGGATTCGTGATCCATACAAAAAATTTGACCAGAAGACACATGTTGCCGCAGTCGGCATTGGTAATTCCCGCCAAGTAGCGGAAAAAGACGCTCTGGGTAAACTTGTCGCCATATTCGGCCAAAGTATACAGGTTGATGAAAAAATATCTACATCTTACCGGGAAGCGGTAAAAAGCGGCGCCGCCGCCAGTTGGTCGGAGAATACCGCTATTGATAATTCAATTGCCACTTCCGCCGGCATGGATTCTCTGGTAGGAGCGGAAATTGGCGAGACATGGTATGACGGCAAAACTAATCATTATGCGGCAGCCGTTTTGAACAAGACCAAAGCGCTCCAGGTTTATCCCAATATGATAAAGGCAAATCAGGCAATGATTGACAGTCTTGTTAATATGCCGGCGGCGGATAAAAACAGTCTGGACGGATTTGCCCGTTATCAGTTTGCGGCAATGATTGCCGACGTAACATTCAGTTATGGGAATTTACTCTCGCATATCGGCGCGCCCTCGTTTGCTCAGGGGCTTAAAAAAGGCGATGATTACCGGATTGAAGCGCAGAATATCACCAAAACCATTCCGGTTGGCATAACGGTAAAGAACGATAAGTCAGGGAGGATTCAGGGAGCATTTGCCAAAGCCTTTTCCGATTTGGGTTTCAGAAGCGGCGGAACCGATTCGCGTTATGTGCTTACAGTAGATATAAATATTTCGCCGGTTGAACTTGCCAATCAAACAAACAAATTCAGCCGCATTGAAGTGACCGCCAATCTGAGTGATACCAGACTTAATGCGGTACTGTTTCCCTTTAATCTGAACAGCCGGGAAGGGCATACCACTCAGTCGGAAGCTGATAACCGCGCCTACGCCGCGGCAGAGCGAAAAATCAACGAAGACTATAAAGAATTTTTGAACGATTACCTTACGCAATTAGTGCCAAAAAAGAAATAGTCAACAACCTCGCCCTGACGGGCGGGGTATGTATTGCGCGCAATTATCGGCAGTTCCATAAATTACGTTTCTGGTATATACTAAAATACCGGAGGTAATTATATGGCTCATCGAGAAATTCTTCGTCCACATGACAAACCTGAACTGGGTTACTGGATACCCCTTTCCTTTCAGCATGTATTTGCGATGTTCGGGGCGACCGTTCTGGTTCCCATTTTAACCGGGTTGGATCCGGCCACTGCGCTCTTTACGGCAGGAACCGGAACTTTAATTTACATTCTCTGTACCGGCGCCAAGGTTCCCGCTTTTCTTGGTTCTTCCTTTGCCTTTATTCCGCCATTAATTGGCATAACGGCAAGCCACGGGGTTTCTTATGCTCTGGGCGGCGCGACGGTGGCAGGCTTGTTTTACTGCCTGGTCGGGTTTATCATCCGTTTTGCCGGAACAAGGTGGCTGGATATAGCCCTGCCGCCGGTGGTTATCGGCTCAGTAATCGTGGTAATAGGTTTGAGCCTGGCCCCTGTCGCCATGGGCATGGCAATGAATAATCCCGGCGGGGAATACAGCCTGGTTTATCTTTCCATTGCCGTAGTAACGCTGGGTATAACCGTTGCCGCAAATATTGTGCTGAAAGGCTTTTTCAGCACCATTCCGATTTTGTTTGGCCTGATAGCGGGTTACCTTTTTACCCTTATCATGGGCTGCTTCTTTCCCGCCTATGCCATTATTAACTTTCAGGCGGTAAAAGACGCCCCCTGGTTTGGGCTGCCGGTTTTCCGTGTTCCCCATTTCAGTTTTGTGCCCATTTTAACTTTTGTAATTGTTTCCCTTGCAACAATTTGCGAACATTTGGGCGACACGCTGGTAACCAGTAAAATTGTCGGGCAGGACTTTTACAAAAACCCCGGCCTTCACCGCACCCTTGCCGGTGACGGTCTTGCGACAGCCTGGGCCTCATTCTGGGGCGGGCCGCCCAACACCACCTACGGTGAAAACATCGGCGTTATGGCGATTACCCGCGTTTATTCGGTATGGGTCATTGGCGGCGCGGCGGTAATCGCCGTATTGCTTTCGTTTTTCCGAAAATTCGGCGCCCTGATTCAAACCATTCCCACGCCGGTTCTCGGCGGCATATCCATGCTGCTCTTTGGCATAATTGCCTCAAGCGGCCTGCGCACCCTGGTTGAAAGCGGCGTGGATTACAAGGACAAGCGTAACCTGACCATTTCTTCGGTTATTTTTGTGATTGGTATTGGCGGCGGCAAAGTTGCCATTAATTTTACACATGACCTCCGTTTTGAACTTGCCGGCGTTGCCCTTGCCACTGTTGTGGGAATAATTCTTAATCTGATTTTCCCGGTAAACAGGGGAACGGTTAAAACAAATTCGTAAGAAAATATGAGATAAGGCGGTCTTCGTACCAAAGATACGCGACCGCCCAATTTGCGATGTTTACAATAATTTATAGCGTATATAAAGAGTTAGGCGAGATTTTGCCATTGACAACATCTGGAAATTGTTCAAGAATTAATTATGATTAATTTATGGAGGAAAAAATGAATTATAATGTGTTACAACCGAATTTTGAATTACGAGCTATCTCAAGGGATCAATTGAAAGGTGTATGGGGAAAAATGGCTATTACTATTCTCGTGTATTACTTAATAACAATTTTGCCTCAATTTATTTTTTGGAAATATGGTCTGAACATACCTTTTCTTGATACTATTGTTTCAATAACAGTATTAATAATATCTGGACCGTTTTCTTTAGGCTTGGCGGGGTATTTTTTGAGAAGAATTCGTGGCGAAGAAATATTTATTGAAAATATATTTGATGGATTTAAACGGTTTTGGCCTAG
>JAIRRB010000045.1 GCA_031256195.1 Treponema sp. | reverse complement strand
GAAAAAGCAAGCGCGCTTGTCACAAAACTCGGTTAGTTTTGTGACAAGCTCTTGGAAAAAGCGTCTTACAGCCGTTTTTTCCATTAAATCTAAGGTAGCTGTCCCAAAAACTGAAGTTTCGGGACAGCCTAAATTATTTTTTGCCGTAACCGTTCTCTGCCTGGCATTTATTGGCTGCGAAGCAATGGCAGACCTCTTTCACGGCCCGAAAGCGAAACCGGCGCCTGAAACGTATACGGTAACTTTTGATGCCAACGGCGCGACAAACGAAACGGCGCCGCAACCAATACCGGCGATAAAAGGTTCCGCCATAACGCTTCCCAATGAGGGAGGGTTATCAATAGACGGTCACACTTTCGGCGGCTGGAATGCCAATGCCGCCGGAACCGGAGACCATTATACCGCCGGTTCCCCGTATACGGTGAACGGCGACGTTACCCTGTATGCGAAGTGGAATCCTGTTTTATATACGGTAATTTTTGACCCCAACGGCGCGACAAGCGGAACGGCGCCGCAACCAATACCGGCGATAAAAGGTTCCGCCATAACGCTTCCCAATGAGGGCGGTCCCAATGAGGGCGGTTTATCAATGGACGGCAACGCTTTCGTCGGCTGGAATACCAATACCGCCGGAACCGGAAACAATCATAGCGCCGGTTCTTCGTATACGGTGAACGAAGATGTTACCTTGTATGCGAAATGGAACAAAGTTCTCCCTGAAGAGCGTATCGTCAGATTCTTCACTAACGGGGGAAGCAGCGTTGATACCCAAATCATAGAAACAGGCAAAACGGCAACCCGCCCCGCTGACCCGGACAAAACCGGTAACAATTTTGGAAACTGGTACGAAGAGCCGGAACTAATTACGGTATACGACTTTTCCACGCCGGTTTTCGTGCATATTAACCTATATGCCAAGTGGAATCCTGTTTTATATACCGTCACTTTTAACATTAACGGCGGCTCCGGGACAACACCTCCCGCACAAACGAAAAACGCGGGTGAAGCCATAACGCTTCCCAACGGAGACGGGTTTTCCAGAACCGGTTATACCTCCGTTTTTGGAGGCTGGAATACCAATGCCGCCGGTACAGGGGTCAATTACAATTTCGGCGATTCCTATACGGTTACCGGCGATGTTGTTTTGTATGCAAATTGGCGGCCCTATGAACTGGGGGAAACCGGCCCCGGCGGCGGGAAAATATTCTTTCGCAGCGGAAGCGGTTTTACCCATTACACCAGCCGTACCGACACTGTAGGAATTACCTGCCATTACCTTGAAGCCGCTCCCGCGAATATACCTGCTGGGCGTGCCTGGGCATCAACGAATTTTTTATTCACACATATGGGCACATCAACGGCTATCGGAACCGGTATGAGAAACACCCTGCTTATCCTAAAAATTGACATAACCGCTCACGCTGCCAAAGCCTGTAATGAATATGATAATAACGGTAAAAGCGACTGGTTCCTTCCCAGCAAGGATGAACTTAGCCTGCTCTACGATAACAGAGTTGATGCAGATATAGTGTTGATAGGCTGGTACTGGAGTTCGTCAGAGATCGATCATCAAAGTGCTTGGTGTGGTTACTTACAGCATAACTTAAAACACCATATCGGAAGTGTTCTTCCAATCAGAGCTTTTTAAGGGGCAACGCAACGGCGACAGGCCCACTTTTTCGTAGAGGTGACGCATTGGTGGCAGCCATTGGTTTTTGGTAGTGTACCTGACTGGTTTGGGTACACTACGGGTAGCGGTGCATAATGAAGAATATTTACCACGAAGTACACGCAGGAAACGAGTATTTTCGTATTAAGACTCTGTGTCCTCCGTGGTTAAATTCTTAACGGCGGCGGCGCAATGAGGGCGGCCATCGGTTTTCCGTAGCGTAACGGCATGGGATATAAACTTGAGCCTTAATTATTTTTGTACCCTGCCCTGACGGGTTTGTGCAGGGAACGCAAAAAGCAGGCCTCCTGTTTCCCTTGACTATGTGACTGACATGGAATAAAATGCAAATATAAGCTGGACAAAATGAGCGATGACATAATCTACAAAGGACGCTTCATTTGGAACAGGAACAAAGCGGAAGCAAACCAGAGAAAACATCTGGGAATGACCTTTGAAAAGGGAACCGAGGCGTATGACGATCCGCTTGCAGTCGAGGAATATGATGAAGAGAATTCGGTCTATGAAGATCGGTACAACCGGACAGGCATAGTAGGGGATACCTATATAACCGTATCCTTTACTCACAGAAACAATCTGGCGAGAATATTTTCCGTCAGGGAAGCAGAGGATGAAGAAGGAAGGGCTTATGATGAACACGTCAGACAATACATTGGCGAAAGATGAGATAGTAACCGAAACAGGCAGAGTGTTCCGCCCCGCACATAAGGAACTGCTCGAAAGCCTCCCGCCCGACATGGTACAGGAACTAGCGCGCAGGCGAATGAAGGATATCGAACGGATCAGAAGAAACGTGACAGTAACGGAAAATGTATAAGAAACCTGTCAACGCAATGGCGTTTTTGGGTAAACGCATTGGTGGCAGCCATCAGTTTTTCCTCTACAAGCGTTTCCGTACCCCGCAGCGCCTTCCCCTGCTGGTATGTGCAATGGTGAGGGTTGGCGGCTTTTACCTCCGTGTTCGTACCGCAGGTACGCAATTTCTTCTAATTGACGGCGTGACAGAATTAATATAAAATACCAATATGGACTCCTATATTGAGTTCAATCAATCAGCCTTTAAGCACGGAGTAACAGAAGAGGATATTCGTTCAGCTTTTGCTTATAAAGTGTTTGACCACCCTCTGGAAAGCGAGGAAGAGAAGAACTTACTCATAGGCTTTGATACAAAAGCCAATATACTTGAAATTTTGTACAATGTAATAGGTGATCAAAGAATCAACGTATTTCATGCAATGAAATGCAGAAAAAACTGGCGCAAATACGCCGAGGAGCCGCCTGAAACAGGAAAGGATAAATAATGGCACAGATGACCGAAGAAGAAGCCGACAGGTTAGACGAACTATGGACAAAAACCACCCCCCAAATAGACACCAGCAAGCCCGGATATTTTACCCGGCGCATGGCGCATTTAATCGAAGTTGACACGGTCTCGGCAGCTTACCTGCGCGCTCGGGCAGATGCAGTCCATAAAACCCCCACGCAAATAATTGGCGAAATGGTAAGGGAACGAATCGAACTTTCAGTTCCAGCCGTTTCTGTGTAATAAGAAACCGGTGCGGTCAAAAGCAAGCGCCATTGCCCTGGCGGCTTTTACCTCCGTGTCCTCCGTGGTAAATTTCTTGCTTATTTGGACATCTCCTGCTTACCTCATGATTTCCCTTTGCCAATCACCCCCGATATGTTATAATGAGATTTCTCCTTGCGGAGCAGGAGGACAAAATGGAAAATATATTGGGAATAATCGGGACAATTACCGGCGTTTTGGGCTTGCTGGTATCCGTGCTGTTGACATTGCTGGTAACAAGGTGGCAGGCAAAAGTACAAGCCAGAAGCGACAGAATGGCTTTTCTTGCAGACAGGATATTTGACGTTTCCATACCCAGAAATCTCAGGCAGCCTTTTTATGAAGAATATATCTCAATGAAAGGAAACGGCACAGCCATCAAGTTCTGGCTCATGGAAGGCGAAATGAAAAACAAGGCATAAGGCAGCCGGCGCGGCGGGAATATTTACCACAGAGTTACACGGAGAAGTAACAGGGGTGAACTGGTACAAAAACTTTCTTCGTTTTCTGTTATTTTCTTCCCCTCCGAGTTTCTCCGTGACCTCCGTGGTAAATTCTTCTCTTCCTTAACTTCCCTTTTCTCTGCCCCCATCTCATGTTATACTTCCCCCATGAAAATCGACAAAAAGGTATTCGGTATTCTCTCCAATGGGAAAAAGGTGTACCTCTACACCCTCAGGGCGGGAGACTTGCAGTTGTGCCTTTCAAGTCTCGGCGCTACCTGGACCAGCCTGCTGGTTCCCGCGCGCAAGGGCGGCAAAAGCGATGTGCTGCTGGGTTTTTCCGGCTTTGACGGATATGTGCATAACGGCCCCTTCCTCGGCGTTACGGTGGGGCGTTTTGCCAATCGTATCGGGGGGAGCGGCTTTTCCCTGAACGGCGTACAATACCGGCTCGACGACAACGACGGCGGCAATACCCTGCACAGCGGATACCGGGCCTTTGACAAGATGCTCTGGAAATCCGAAGCCTACGAGGAAAGCGGCGGCGTTTTTGTGCGCTTCAAACTGGACAGTCCCGACGGCGAGGGCGGGTTTCCCGGAAACCTCAAAGCCGCGGTTACCTATGGCCTGAGCAAATCAAACGAACTGATTGCCCGCTACGAGGCAAAGGCCGACGCGCCGACGCCGGTTAATCTGACCAATCACGCGTACTTCAATCTGGCGGGGGAAGAATCAGGCCCGATACACGCGCATGAATTGCGCCTGCATTCCTCGTCATACGTTGAAATTGATGATACGTTAATCCCCACCGGCCGCCTGATTCCGGTACGCGACAGTCCCTTTGATTTCAGGGAACCTAAGCCCGTTATGCGTGACCGGGAGGAGGGTTACGACCACTGCTTTACCGTTGACGGGGACCCGGGAAAACTCCGCCCCTGCGCCGAGGTTTTTGAACCGGGCAGCGGCAGAACCATGAAAGTGTTTACCACCCAGCCCGGCGTTCAGTTCTATACGGGCAATATGCTTCCCGGCACTCCCGGCAAGGCGGGTTCGGTGTACGGCAGGCATACCGGCTTCTGCCTGGAAACCCAGCATTTTCCCGATACCCCCAATCAACCCGGTTTCCCCCCCTGTATATTCGGGCCGGAACGGGATTACAGCGAAAAGTCGGTTTTTACATTTTTTATTGATTAATTATCATTTTGTGCTTGCAAAAAAATGGCAGGTATGGTATAAAGCTTAAAGGATGATATGAAGAACACCTGTGGAGGAAGTAATGGATATCCAGGTACAGGAACTTATTGACAAGATAAAGAGAGACGGGATAGGAAGCGCTTCGGAAGAAGCCGCCCGTATCAAGCGTGAAGCCGAGGCGGAGGCGCAGCAGATTATTGATGCCGCCCAGAAAGAAGCGGCGGGAATTATCGCAAAGGGTAAACAGGATGCCGAACGCTCTGAAAAAGCGGGGGTTGCCGCGCTGGAACAGGCTTCGCGTAACCTGATATTGGCCTTCAAAGGGGAAATTCAGGCTTTATTGGACAGTCTGGTCGCCGCACAGGTAGGAAAGTCCTTTAATGATGATGTTCTCAAAACGATAATACCGGAATTAATCAAATCGTGGCCCGCAAAAGGCACGAATTCTCTGGCGGTACTGGTATCGAGCACCTCTTTGACCAAATTGGGAGCCTATTTTAAGACAAAACTTGCTTCTGAACTTAAAAAAGGGCTGGAATTAAAGTCGGATCGCAACCTGTCCGGCGGTTTCCGTATTGCGCAGCAAGACGGTTCCGCTTATTACGACTTTTCACCGGATTCCGTAGCGGAAATGCTCTGCGCGTATCTGAGCCCTCATCTGGCGGAAATTCTTAAAACTTCCGCAAAGGACTTATAAAGGAAATATCCGTGGGAGCCTACTACTACCTGGTATCACAGCTTCCCAGTCTTGCGTACGGCCAGAAGCCCCCGATGCTGCCGGAAGCGTTTAAAGAACTGGCAAAACCCCTGCTTAATGCCGATGACGCGGCATTGCTCGATGTAATTAGTCTGGAACCGGCGGGCCTTTCCTCTGCGAATCAGGCTCCTCCCTGCGGTTCGGATTTTATCGACCAGTGGCGGGAATGGGAACGGGCATTACGGTTGAATCTTGCCCGGCGCCGCGCGGTCAAGGTAAAACGGGAAAATGCCGCTCTGGCGGAACCGCCGGTTGTTCCGGCTCTTGCCGCTACGGCGGCGCAGGGGGCAGTCGCCGCGGCGTCGCCCCTGGAAGCGGAAATATTTTTGGATAAGGCCCGCTGGAGCGCCATTGAATCCCTGCAGGGGGTTGATTATTTTAACCGTAATACGGTGTTTGCCTACCTGCTCAAGCTTCTTATCCTTGAACGGAACGCTTCATTTCAAACTGAAACAGGATTTTCTGAATATAAATCACTTTATGCTTCCATTCTGGGGAGCGTCGCCGTCTTTGACGGCGTTCAAACACGCGCTTCACCTGCAGGAGAATCTAAATGACTGGAACAAAAGGAACGGTAGTAGCCGTTAACGGCAATATGGTCAGTGTCCGCTTTGACGGCGCTGTTTCCATGAACGAGGTCGGTTATGTCAAAGTTGCCGACAAACGGCTGAAAAGCGAAGTTATCCGAATTCGCGGCGAGGTAAGCCAACTCCAGGTCTTTGAAATCACCAAGGGTATCACCATTGGCGACAAGGTGGAATTTACCGGAGACATGCTGGCGGTGGAATTGGGGCCGGGCCTTCTGGGTCAGGTCTACGACGGCCTGCAAAACCCTCTGCCGCAGTTGGCGAAAGCGGCGGGCTATTTCCTGGAACGGGGCGTCTATTTGGACCCTCTGCCCGAGGACAGGGTCTGGGAATTTACCCCAACGGTTAAAGTGGGCGCCAAAGTTGAACGGGCGGATACTTTGGGCACCGTGCCGGAAGGGGCCTTTACCCACCGGATTATGGTTCCCTTTAACCTGTACGGTTCGTACAAAGTGGCCAAGATTAAGCCCGCCGGAAAATGTAAACTGCGGGACGTCATAGCCGAACTGAAAGATGAAAAAGGTAAAACCATTCCGGTAACCTTGAGTTTCCGCTGGCCGGTCAAGCGGGCGGTGGACTGTTACGAGGAACGGATGAAACCGCAGGAGCCGATGGTAACGCGGGTGCGCCTTATCGACACCTTCTTCCCCGTGGCCCGCGGCGGAACGTATTGTATTCCCGGCCCCTTCGGCGCGGGCAAGACGGTTCTGCAGCAGATAACCAGCCGCTTTGCCGATGTTGACATTGTTATCGTTGCGGCCTGCGGCGAGCGCGCCGGCGAGGTTGTTGAAACCCTCAAGGAATTCCCCGAACTGAAAGATGAACGAACCGGCCGCTCCCTCATGGAACGGACCATCATTATATGTAACACTTCTTCGATGCCGGTAGCGGCCCGCGAAGCATCGGTGTACACGGCGGTAACCCTTGCCGGGTATTACCGGCAGATGGGCCTGAATGTTCTGTTGCTGGCGGATTCGACCAGCCGCTGGGCGCAGGCGATGCGTGAAATGTCAGGCCGCCTGGAGGAAATTCCCGGCGAAGAAGCCTTCCCCGCATACCTGGAATCAACCATTGCCAGTTTCTACGAACGGGCCGGTATTGTGCGGCTGCGGGACGGTACCGTCGGATCGGTCACCATCGGCGGCACGGTTAGTCCCGCGGGCGGTAACTTTGAGGAGCCGGTAACCCAGGCCACGCTGAAAGTAGTCGGGGCCTTCCACGGCTTAAGCCGCGAGCGTTCCGACGCCCGTAAGTTTCCCGCCATTCACCCGCTGGATTCCTGGTCAAAGTATAAAGGGATCATCAACAGTGAAAAGGTCGGCTATGCCCACGGTTTTATGCGCCGGGGTACCGAAGTTGAACAAATGATGAAAGTTGTCGGCGAGGAAGGAACCAGTATCGAAGACTATGTCATCTACCTGAAAGGCGATCTTATCGATTCGGTGTACTTCCAGCAGAACTCCTTTGATGAAGTTGACGCGGCGGTCAAGCCGGACCGGCAAAAATACACCTTTGATAAACTGCTGGCCATACTGGCGTCAAAGTTCAGCTTCCCCGATAAAAACGAAGCCCGTATGTGGTTTAACAAACTCAGGCAGAAATTCCTGGACTACAATGGCTCCGAATGGCAGGGCAAGCGCTTCAAGGAACTGGAAAAGGAAATTGAGGAAGCGGTAAAGAATCAATCAAACGGCCTGGACAAGGCCGCCGAGAAATATCTGGCTCCTGAAAAGACTAAGGCATAGGACGGAAAAGAGGTTGGTATGAAAAAGGTATATAGCAAAATTGAATCAATAACCGGAAGCGTTATCACCGTCCGGGCCGCGGGTATCCGCTACGGAGACCTTGCCGAGGTTGACACGGTATTCGGCACTTCGCTTGCCGAAGTCAACCGCCTTCATGACGATCTGGTCTCGCTCCAGGTATTTGCCGGCGGGCGGGGCATTTCAACCGGCGACACGGTGCGCTTCTTGGGGCATCCCATGGAAGTGCCGTTCTCCAAAAACCTTATGGGCCGGGTTTTTTCCGGTTCGGGCAAACCGCGAGATAAAGGCCCCGCCCTGCGCGAAAACCAGATACCCATCGGCGGCCCTTCGGTCAATCCTTCCCAGCGTATCGTTCCCCGCCAAATGATTCGTACCGGTATCCCCATGATTGACCTCTTTAACACCCTGGTCGTTTCACAGAAGCTGCCGATTTTTTCGGTTTCCGGCGAGCCGTACAACGAACTTCTCGCCCGTATCGCCATGCAGGCCGAAGTTGACGTTATCGTCCTTGGCGGCATGGGCCTGAAATACGACGACTACCTTACGTTTAAGGATACTCTGGAAAACGCCGGTGCGCTGGCCCGCACGGTCATGTTCATGCACACCGCCAGCGACCCCACAGTTGAATGTCTGATGATACCCGATATGTCCCTTGCCGTCGCGGAACAGTTTGCCCTGAAAGGCAAAGACGTGCTGGTGCTTCTGACCGACATGACCAACTTTGCCGACGCGATGAAGGAAATCTCGATTATTCAGGAACAGGTACCTTCAAACCGCGGCTATCCCGGCGACTTGTACAGCCAGTTGGCCAGCCGCTATGAAAAAGCCGTTGACTTTGAAACCGCCGGTTCCATTACGGTATTGGGTGTAACCACCATGCCCGGCGACGACGTAACCCACCCGGTGCCGGACAATACCGGTTATATTACCGAGGGTCAGTATTACCTGAAAAACGGTCGCATCGAACCCTTTGGTTCCTTAAGCCGCCTGAAACAAATGGTCAACGGTAAAACCCGCGCCGACCACCGTGCCCTTATGGACGGTATGATCAAACTGTATTCCGCCTTCCGTGACACCCTGGAAAAAAAGGCGATGGGTTTCATTATGACGGCCTGGGATGAAAAGTTGCTGAAATACGGCGATATGTTTGAAAGCAAGATGATGGACCTTTCGGTCAACATACCGCTGGAAAAAGCCCTTGATTTGGGCTGGGAAATTCTTGCCGCGTGTTTCAGTCCCGAAGAAACCGGACTGCGAACCGAACTGATCAATAAATTCTGGCCGAAAAAGTAGGACGGGAGTGGTATGGCAAAGATAAAGCTCACCAAGAATGAGCTCAAAAAACAAAAAGACTCCCTGAAGATGTATCAGCGTTATTTGCCGACGCTGATGCTCAAAAAACAGCAGTTGCAGGGAGAGATACGAATCACCGAACTGCGGATAAAGGAACTGCGCGCCGAAAAAGACCTGCTCGATGAATCTTTTAAAACATGGGTCGCCGTCTTTGGAGAGCGGGAAATTTTTACGGAAGATATTCTGAAGGTTACCCGCCTGGATACCGCGCAGGGGAATATTGCCGGCGTGGCGATACCTGTTTTTGAAGGCGCCGAATTTGCCGTTGCCCCCTACGATCTTATCCGCAAACCCCTGTGGCTGGACGCCGCCGTTGAAAAAATGAAACAGGTGATACTCCTGGACCTTGAGGCGCAGATACTCGAAGAACAGCGCCGGCGGCTTGATCGTGAATTGCGCATAACAACTCAGCGGGTGAATCTGTTTGAAAAAATTAAAATCCCCGAGACCAGGGGGCACATCAAAAAAATCCAGGTTTATCTGGGCGATCAGCAGACTTCCGCGGTAGTGCGGGGAAAGATCGCCAAGAGCGGACTGGTTAAGGCGGCGCAATAATGGTCATACCCATGAAAAAAATATCCTTGTTCGTACAGGATAAACATCAACAGGAAGCCCTGATTAAACTCCGTGAAACCGGAGTAATGCATATCAAAAAGACCAACGCTGTTTCGGACCGGCTTGCCAAAGCTCTGGAACGCAAGACAATGGCGGAAAATGCCGTCAGCCTTATTCAGGCCTACAAATCGCCCAAAGTCACCGTTCGGGAAACCGGCCCCTCAAGCCGCCGTATTTCCGACCGGATAGGCTGTGAAGAAGACGAGCCGTATTCACTGGACGCGGTCAATACTCCCGAAAGGCCCCATCTGATAGACCTGATGGTTGGTATGGGCAAGGAACGTAAAGCGCTGGAAGACCGCCAGACCGCTCTTGCCAAAGAACGCGGTCGCATTGCCGCATGGGGTGAGTTTAACCCCGCTTCGGTTAAAGAATTGTCGTCGCTGGGACAGACGGTGTATCTCTACGAACTGACCAATGAAGCGTTTGCCGCTCTGGGGCCGGAACTTCGTTATGTAAAACTGAGCGGTGACAAAAACGGAGTGCGCCTGCTGGTGCTGGATAATGAGATACCCGATACAACGCCCTTCCAGCTTCCCGAACAATCCCTTTCCGCCGTTAATGCGGAACTGGATGAGATACAGAGTAAACAGAAAACATTGGAAGCCCGGATAAAAAGTTTTGCCGACCGCCGTCCGGCGCTGATGAAAGAATTAAAGGCGATTCAAACGGTTATTGATTTTGAGTCGGCGCGGGCGGAACTTGAAAAGGTAGAGGGAGTGCCCGATGCTTTCGGCTTTTCCTGTCTTTCGGGTTTTGTCCCTGCCGAGGACATGGGCAGGCTCAAGGCCGCCGCTTCGGAAAACAGTTGGGCGCTGGCGGCTGACGATCCGGGGCCGGATGATAATGTCCCCACCAAACTTAAAAACAATCCCCTGGTCAGACTGATTAATCCCCTGACCGATTTTCTGGAAGTAACGCCGGGCTACCATGAAGCCGATATTTCCGGCTTTTTTCTTTTCTTCTTTGTGATATTCTTCGGGATGATTTTTGGCGATGCCGGTTACGGTGCCATTGTCCTGGCATCCGCGTTATTCGGTATTTTCAAAACCCTGAAAAAAGGAGTGCCCCCGATTCTCAACCTGATGCTTTTATTGGGTATTTCCAATTTTCTGTGGGGTGTTCTCACCTGTAGTTGGTTTGGAATTCCGGTAGAACAACTCCCTGTGGCATTGACGAATTTGTCCTTTGCCCCTATTTCCGGCAGTAATCCCAACGGGGGATTTGTACAGCAAAATTTAATGCTCATTTGTTTTACCCTGGCCGTGCTGCAGTTGTCTATCGGTCATCTTGTTGCCATTTCCCGTTTAAGAACTCTTAAGATTTTGGGTGAGTTGGGTTCCATTGCCATGCTGATAGGGATGTACGGCGTAGTACTGATGCTCATTGCCAAAATTGATTTTGGCCAGATGGAGACCTGCGTATACCTGCTGGGAGCCGGTTTTCTTGTTAACTTTATTTTTATTCACTATGAGGGAAGCATCGGCGCGTCCATTTTAGAAAGCCTGAAAAATATTATTTCAATGATACTGGGCATTGCCAATGTGTTTTCCGATATAATGTCCTATATCCGCTTGTGGGCTGTCGGCCTTGCGGGGGGGGCTATCGCTTCAACGGTGGTGACGATGGCGGGGCCGATGCTGGGGAAGTTTTATCTCTTTATATTTGGGATAATCCTGTTGGTGTTCGGTCATGGCTTAAATTTGATACTGAATGTACTTTCGGTACTGGTTCACGGTGTCCGCCTGAATACTCTGGAATTTTCAGGCCATGTAGGCTTAACCTGGGCGGGTACTCCGTACCGGCCCTTTGCGGAGAACAAGAAGTAGTATACAAGATTTGCTTTGCAAATCAAAAAATATAAGAAGATACTTTACGGAGGAGTTTAACATGAATTTAGGATTAATTGGCGCAGGGCTTGTATTGGGTATTGCCGCAGTTGGTTCGGCAATTGGTATCGGTATAGCGGGGCAGTCGGTTATTGGGGCATGGAAAAAATGCTACATTGCCAATAAACCCGCGCCCATGACATTGCTCGCCTTCGGCGGTGCGCCGCTGACCCAGACCTTCTACGGTTACATTTTGGGCTTTATTTTTATGATGCCGGCAGCTGCGGATAATCCCAACAAGGGCCCGCTCTATTTGGCTATCGGTCTCGCTTCCGGTCTGGCTATGGCGTTTTCCGCCATTTCCCAGGGCAGAGCGGGAGCCGCCGGAGCGGACGCGACCGGGGAAACCGGCAAGGGCTTTGTCAACTACATGATGATCGTCGGTATTTGCGAAACGGTAGCCATTTTCGCTATGGTTCTCTCGATGATTTCTCTTTAAGAATAACGGAGTGTCCGGAAAGAATTTTTACCACGGAGTTACACGGAGTTTTGATAAAAATCTTCTTTCTCCGTGTCCTCTGTGGTTAATTCTTGCTTGATTGGACATTTCGCTTATTCTTTATTTAGTCCCTGTGCATTACAAATCACAATCAGTAACAATCGGCGGTTTTGATAATATCAAAGCCCTTACACTCGGCGGCGATTCTCCCGTGGTTATTCAGACCATGTGGAAGGATCGCCTTTCTTTTTCTGATGTACAGGATGCGGTACAGCGCATTGAGGGGCTTGCCCGTATGGGCTGCGGCCTGCTGCGCTGTGCCGTTCCCGATCTTGCCGCCGCCGAAGTTCTGGGCCGCCTTGCTCAGATGGTTTCCATGCCTCTGGCGGCGGACATTCACTTTGACCATAAAATCGCCCTGCGCTGCATGGATTTCCCTATTGCCAAAATTCGCATCAACCCCGGCAATATCGGCGGCAGGGAAAAAGTCCGGGCGGTGCTGGACAGGGCCGCGGAAAAAAATATACCCATCCGCATCGGGGTCAACGCGGGAAGCCTGCCGCAGGATTTACGGAGCAGGGCAGGGGATACCGCTGAAGCGCTGGTCGCAGCCGCAGAACGGGAATTGGCGATTTTTGACGAATGGGGTTTTACCAATGTTCTGGTGTCAATGAAAGCGTCGGGAATTGCCGATACTATAAAGGCAAACAGGATTCTTGCCGGTAAAACCAATGTGCCGCTGCACATCGGCGTTACCGAGGCGGGGCCGCTGGTTGCCGGCGTGGCGCGCAGCAGCGCCGCCCTCGTTCCCCTGCTGGTTGAAGGTATCGGCGATACCCTGCGGGTTTCCCTGAGCGACAGCATGGAAAACGAGGTTATCGCCGCGCGGGAAATTGTGGGCGCGGCGGCGGAAATCGCGATGGCTGAAACAGCCACCCGGCTGCGGCAAAACGGGGTAAGGGTTATTTCCTGTCCCCGCTGCGGCAGGTACGGCTTTGACACCCACGGCTTTTGCGGCCGCTGGCTGTCCCGGCTGTACGCGCTGGATAAACGGATAAGCGTTGCCATTATGGGCTGCGAGGTAAACGGGCCGGAAGAAGCGCGGCACGCCGATGTGGGCATTACCGGCACGGGAAACAAGGTGCTTATCTTCCGTCATGGTACGGTGGTACGAACGGTGCCGGCGGCGGAAGCGGATGCGGCTTTCGCGGAAGAACTGGAACGAACATAGGGCATGATATTGGTATTTTTTTACCATAGGTGGCACGAGGTTTTTAGTTTGAATAGTTCATATTTGCATTTGTTAACAGATTCTGCTAAAATAATGGTTAAGGAGAAATACATGAAAAAACTTGTATTTGTTGCGCTCATTGGGTTGTTCATCAGTACGGCGGCATTTGCCGATCATGAAGGTTTTGGTATCGGGATTGTTGGCGGCGGCGGTTACTACGGTTTTGGTACGGGTTACGGCGCTCTGAGTCTTAAAATACCCAAAGTTCCCATATTCTGGGGGATTTCCCTTCCCTGGCATGGCGGTTTTGGCCTTGGCATAACCGGCGATTTTTATATTTTTGACAATAATCTGGTTACGCAAAATATGACCAACGACGACGGCACCTACAAATTTAAGCTGGACTGGTACCTTGGTCTGGGCGCGTTTGGCAATTTTTATTTTAGTAGTGGATACGGCGGCGCTGATGTTGGATTTCGTGTACCCATTGGCCTGTCGTGGCATATCATCAAACAACTCGAATTGTTTCTTGCACTGGTTCCGGGAGTTGGTTTTTTTATTGATAACGGAGGAGTCGGGCCGCACTTTGCCGGCAGCGGCGAAATAGGTTTGAGGGTCTGGCTGTAGTTGTACCGCTGTAAAGACGGAATGAATCGGCAGGAGCGGACATGAAAGGAATAAAAGTTCTTCTTTTTCTTTTCTGCGCATATTCCGTCTGCGCCCAAACATCCGGCGACCTGAGGTCCTATGGGCCGGGGCCGCATGACTGGTGGTATACCCTTGAACGGGGCAAGGTCATGTTCAGGCAGGGCGATTACGGCAGAGCCCTGCTTGCTTTTGAAGACGCCCGGCGGCTCAGACGAACCATGTATGAGCGGATGGAGCGGAATTTTATCAACCTGCTCTCCATTAGGGAAGTCCGCCGCATGGGAGATTCCCTTGACTGGGTGGAACGGTTTATACAGGAGCGGCGTTATGCCGATGCCGCCGATGCCCTGGAAGAATTGTATTACCGTATTCCCCGCGGGAGTTTTAACAATTCGGCTTCCGCGGCGCTGAACGCTCTGGGTACGCTGAAAGATTATCCCGAAGCCGAGTATTGGATCGGCGAAACCTATCTGGTTGAAGGCGAACTTAATCTGGCCCAGGGGCAGTTTCAAAAAGCCCTGGCCCTGCGGCAATTCTTTGAAAATCCCGGCCTTGCTACTGATCTGTTGTATAAAATTGCCGCTATCTGCCGTACCCGGCAGGAATACAATCAAATGGAACGGGTACTACAGTCGATTCTGGCAGGTGATAACCTGTGGTCAGGCAGCGGAAGCAGGGAAGCGCTTCGTAATCCGCAGACCGGCATCATACCTCCGCAGGCGGAGTCTTCGGCTGCGCTTTCTTTTACCCGGCAGGCAATGACCCGCACCCTGGAAAACAACGGCATTGAACGTTTCATTACCCTCTACCGTTACGGCAGCACGGAAACTGTTGAGGCCCACAAGCAGCTTGGTTTTTATTATTACGCTTCCGGCAGGCACAGCCGGGCGCAGGAACACCTGATGTTCGCCTTCCTTGTCCAGAACACCATTATCATTGACGAAGTTATCCGCCACACCTACGATTTCGCCTTTAGCGCCCTGGAAGCTCTTGCCGATGAAATAAACCGCTACCCCCTGCTTTCGGAATATGCTGAAAAAAACGATTATTATAAAATCGCCTACTATCTGGGCACAAGCCTGTACGGTAACGGCAAAACAGCTTCGGCAATGGGGATATGGAATTTCCTCGCCGCCCAAAACACCGCAGGCGAATGGCAAGCCCGCGCCCGGGGGCAGTTGAGAAATCCCCATGTTGAACAGGCGCTGGAAATGCCGTAAGGTCAATTTTACCAGGGTTTATGGACAACTGCGGGTCTGGTGACAGTCCGGTTGCAAAAATCCCGAATAATTTGTTATAATTATCCAAAATCACTAATGCAAAATGCGACTTTTTGCCATATAGAGAGGGAGGAGATTTTATGGCTAAATCAGAAGAAAAAACCAGGGGCGATCCCCATGCGGCGCCCGAGGAAAAGGCAAAAGCCCTGGAAGCGGCCCGCCTGCAGATTGAGAAACAATTTGGAGCGGGATCACTCATTAAACTGGGGGCGCATGACAATGCCGCCGGCATAGAAATTGTGCCGTCGGGTTCCATCCTGCTGGATGAAGCGCTCGGAGTCGGCGGCTACCCCCGCGGACGGATTATCGAAATTTTCGGCCCTGAATCTTCGGGCAAAACGACGCTGGCCCTTCACGCCATTGCGGAAGCGCAAAAACTGGGCGGTACGGCGGCTTTTATTGACGCGGAACACGCTCTGGACCCGGTGTATGCCAAAAATCTAGGGGTCAATATTGACGATCTCTGGGTTTCCCAACCGGATAACGGCGAACAGGCGATGGAAATTACCGACAGTCTGGTTCGTTCCGGTGCGGTGGATGTCATTGTGGTGGATTCGGTTGCCGCACTTACCCCCCAGTCGGAAATTATGGGGGACATGGGCGACGCCCAAATGGGGGCGCAGGCGCGGCTGATGAGTCAGGCCCTTCGCAAATTGACCGCCACCATCGGCAAGTCGCGGACTATTCTCATCTTTATCAACCAGATTCGCATGAAAATCGGCGTTTTTATGGGCAATCCCGAAACGACCACCGGCGGCAATGCCCTTAAATTTTATTCTTCGGTGCGCCTTGATGTGCGTAAAACCGAGACAATAGAGGTTTCTAAAGACACCGACGCCATCGGCAACCGGGTGCGGGTCAAAGTGGTCAAGAATAAGGTCGCCCCGCCGTTCAGGAAAACCGAAGTTGAACTGATTTTCGGCAAGGGGATTTCCGCTATCGGCAGTCTGCTTGATTGCGCGGTTAAATACAACATTATCGACAAGAAGGGGGCATGGTATTCCCACGGCGAGGAAAAAGTAGGGCAGGGCAGGGACAATGCCCGCGAGTACCTTGAACAGCATCCCGACTTTACCAAAGATCTTGAAGTCAGGCTGCGTAAGCAAATCTTCCCCGGCAGGGAATTCCCCGCAGCAAAAACAGCCGCCGGTAAGAACAGTGCGTCCGCCAAAGAGGCCGTATCTGCCGCTGTTCAGGCAGCCGCTTCACCCGATGCTGCTGCCTCTGTACCGCATCAGGGGCCGGGCCGCCCCCGCAAACCAGCCCTGCCCGCCGGTCAGGCCCTTTCCGAGGAGGCTTTGTTTTAAGGCAATAGAGAAGAAGCTACTCAATTAACGGATTATCCACTTCAACTTTATCGGCTTCCCGGTAAGGCGCAAGGGAAGAAACCATACGCATCACCGAGGATGATTTGTTTATCACATAATGAACCTCATTAGGTTCTATGTGCATGAACTGTCCGGGATTCAGGGTATGCGTCTTCCCGTCTACAACGACGGTAAGAGTCCCCTCAAGGATATAAAAATTTTCTTCCATCACCTCATGATAATGGGCGCGGAAATCCTGACCGGGCATGAATTGTACCAACGCGAAATTCATCCGCGGCCCCTGCATGAGGTATTTGGGGCCTGAGTCCCCCGACCGGTATTCCCTGTCTTTTTCATCAACTATAAACATACTGTCCTCCTTATATTCCCGGCGCAAGCCACATATATTTGGTTATTTTTTCATCGCTTAACTGTAACTGCGGCGCGTAAGCCGACTTCCATTTTCCGAATGCCCGTTCGTAGATTTCCCGGTTTCCTCTGTCGGGTAAAAATGTCTTTTCTATTTTTACCAGTTTACGGGCGGTTTCTTTAATATCCGTATACAGCCCGATGCCTTTACCGGCCATGATGGCAGCCCCCAGCGCGGTGGCCTCTTTCACTACCGGAACTTCCACCGGAATGCCAAGCGCGTCTGTCAGGATTTGCGGCCACAGGCCGCTCTTTGAAGCGCCGCCGGCGAACACTATTTTTTCAGGGTGGCTGCCGGTCGCCGCTTCCACCAGCCGCAGATGTCCCAATGTTACCAGAACAGTGTTTTCCATGATAGCGCGGTAAAAGGTAACTTTGTTGTATTTTTCGGGACTCAATTCAAAATTCATAAAGCCGGGGGCGGCGTGTTTCCAGTTGATATAGTTCATCACATCGGAGAAGGAGCAGATCATCCCGTAACAGCCGGCGGGAATATCCGCCGCCAGATGATCCATGATTGCGTAAGCGTCGGTGTGCTTTTCGGCGGCTATGCGTTTTTCCTCGGCGCAAAAGGCGTCCCGATACCAGCGCATCACCAGTCCCGGATTAAAGGCGAGCGCCTCGTATTGCCAGATATTGTCAACGGCGTGACAGTTTACCCGCACATCGCATTTGGGGGAGCAAACCCCTTTGTCGGTATTGTACTCGTATTGCCAGAAACTGCCGCCGAAAACAACCGCTTCGTTTGCGTCAACAACCCCCACTCCGATAGCGCCCAGCTGGCAGTCGCCGCCGCCGATAACCAGAGGAGTACCTTCAGGCAAACCGGTTTCCACGCTGCCTGGTTTGGATACTTTTGCGGCGATAGTCCCGCACTCCATAACATCGGGGAAAATATCATCCCGCAGGCCGCAGCGGCGGGCTATGTTTTTGTCCCATGTTCTGGCTTTAAGATCGAATAACCCGGTGGTTGAACCGTTACTGGGTTCTACCGCCAGAACGCCTGAAAGTTTAAAAATAATCCAGTCATTAAACATGCCGATACGGGCGATTTTGTTGTATACATCGGGGAGTTTGTTCTTTACCCACAGGAGCCGGGGTAAAGCGCCCAGCGCGAAGGTTTGACCGGATTCAAAGTAGATCTCTTTTTCAAGTCCGGGATCAATTTGTTTGAGCTGAACGACTTCGTCTCCCGCGCGCGCATCCACATTGGCGCATGCCCATATTTCCGCTCCCGCCGCGTCATAGAGGACGATTCCTTCGCGCATACAGGTACTGGACAGCGCCGCAATTTGACCGGCCTTAATACCGGTTTGCGCAAGGACTTCCCTGATACAAAAGCGGGTAAGGTCCCAGTTGGTTTTCCAGTCAAAATCCATACTGCCCGGATACCGGGGGTCTTCCTTATGTTTCCATTCCCTTTGAACACATCCCATTTGATTGCCGTTGATGTCAAAAATAACAGCGCGGACGCTGCCGGTTCCCGCGTCTACCGCCATCAAATAATTACCGGACATAGCTTCCCCCTTTTATGGTTGGTTCTGATGTATGATTAGTGTCTGTCCACAAAGTCGGTTACTTTGCGGACAGACCTTGCATTTTCTCGCCTAAAGGCTGCGAAAATGCGGTTTTCAAGGTAGTCTGTCTATAATGTGTCTACATTATAGACAGACACTAATTATATATTTATATTGTAGAATATGCAAATATCAGGAGGATAGCATGGCTGATGTTGAAGGAGACAAGGTAGAAAAAAACTACCACATTGATGTTCCCTTTAAGACAAACGGGAATTTTCATGTAAAAGGCGCGGCGAATCTTGATTGGGGAATGAAGAAACATTTAACCAATATCTTTAACCCCAAAAGCGGCAATACGGTGATGTTTGCTTTTGATCACGGTTATTTCATGGGTTCCGTATCCGGTCTTGAGCGGCTGGATATACTTATTCCCCGGTTAATAGATCATGTGGACGTGCTGATGGCGACACGAGGCGCCCTGAGAACCTGTGTAAAACCGAATTTCAGAAAAGGTATCGCCCTGCGGATGTCCGCCGGTTCATCAATGAGAAACGACGACCTGCGCCATGAACTTGTCTCGGTGGATATTGAAGACGCGATACGGATGAACGCGGACTGTATGGCGGTTCAGACCTTCATCGGCGCGGACGGCCAGTTGGCCAGCATTGATAATCTTTCCAAAGTGATTAATGCGGGCGCCCGTTACAGCATACCCACCCTGGGCGTTATCGCTGTGGGGAAAAACATGGAACGGACAGACCAGTATTTTAAACTGGCAACCCGCATTGTGGCCGAACTGGGCGCGCAGATCGTCAAAACCTACTACTGCGACAAATTTGAGGAAATTGCCGCCGCCTGTCCGGTTCCCATTGTGGTAGCCGGCGGCAAGAAACTGCCCGAAAAAGACGCCCTGCAAATGGCCTACCGGTCGATGCAGGGCGGCGCCCGCGGCCTTGATATGGGAAGAAATATCTTCCAGAGTTACCACCCCGCGGAAATGGCCGACGCTATCGGAAAAATTGTGCATAGCAAATTTACCGACACGGAAGCGTGGGAGTATTATTGTGAGAAGACGAAGAGCCAGTAAGAACTACCCCTCATCGCTCATATTGTCAAGCGGGCTGGCGATTGCCAGGGCTTTCAAACGGGCTACGTGGGTATAACGTTCCGTGGTGCGGATTGACGAATGACCGAGGAGTTCCTGAATATAGCGGATGTCGGTCCCGCTTT
>JAIRRB010000114.1 GCA_031256195.1 Treponema sp. | reverse complement strand
TTCTGACTTCCTGCCTATGGCAAAAATACCTTTTTCTCGATTTATGGTCGGGAATAGGGTCAATATGTCATCAACGAAACGGCTATACATCCTTACTTCCGAAGGAGTTGGGGTTCTGTTGCTGTTCTTGTCATTAGTATTATGCGGGTGAAAAGGGACGATATTCCACAGGACAGGGTAAAATGATAAATCTGAAAATACATTCCATATTAGTGTAGCGGAATTTTCTATGTGTGGTTCATCAGAAACTATGTTGTAACCAGTAGAAAGCAGGGGTAGGCAGCCATTTTTTCCGGCAGGGGTTAATCTGTATTCATCGGTAAAGGGTATTCCGGTCAAGGCACAACCGAGGTGTCCGGCAGCTTCGCCTACAAACAAGTATTTAGGCGGGTTCTTTACCATATATTCAAGATAAACAGTAAGGTTATTTGCAATTACCGGGTTTTTATACTGATTTGTCAGTTCTTCGTTATCTGCAACATTGGATAGATTTTTAATAAACTGGCTAATCTTCATTTTAGCTATATTACCTTTCCTTATATTTGAAGTCAAGTTATCAAAATCGTTCATTTTTGATTGTTTATTTCCCATAAGATCATCCTTCCTATAAATATGATAATGCTGGCAATAAATACAACTTAATGGTTCTTCCGAGAAATTATTTTGTAATTTTTATTCAAAAAGCATTAAGTCTAGGAAAATGTATTCATTCTAAAAATTAGGTAAGCAAACTATATGCTTACAAATTTTTGATTAAATACGAGGAATGCAAAATGGCAGATAAAGGGAAAATAATGTCTCAAACTTATTATGAGAGGCAGAGCAGATTACTCAATCTGTATCAAGAGTCTTTTACCAGAAAAGAAATGAATGCTAATGAGGCTGTTATAGCCCTAAGAATGATTGGTTTTAGCGGAACGATTGCTGCTAATCGAGTGAGGGATTGGGAAGAACACATTAATACCGTTTTGCCGGAAACAGATAAAGCCAGAAAGCAAAGACTTAAACAGCAGGCTTCACTGGAAAAGTATGTACTCCAAGTGAGGCTTGGTAAGAAATACTATCTGCGGCGAAAGTACAAGCAAAATGAAATATCTAAGGAAGAGACGGTGAAAAAACTCGTACAGAAGGGGTACAAACAAGAAACCGCTAAAGCGCTGGTAGCTGAGTGGGAAGCAGAAAAATAAATCAAGGGAATGCTATATTAGAGATAAGGTTCCTGTTCTGTTGCATTTATCTTGAAACTCCGCAGTTAAAATTCCTCGTTTGTTGACATTTCCTTGTTAGTCGTTCTAAAGGCTAAAGCTTTTGGAAATTCCGGCATGTAACCAAAAAAAACAACAACAAATCATTATTTTATTATAAAGATAAAAAAGAATACAGCTATACTCTTATCATAAAAAACAAGGAGAAAAAAATGAAAATCAGTTTCAAACTGACGGCGATAATGGTTGCGCTTGGGTTATTCGCCATTGCTTCAGTCGGTATTACCCTGCTTGTCCGGTCCCGAACCAGTATTACCGACATTTCAGAGAAATATGTCATCAGTATGGCCAATGACTCTGCCGCCGATATTGGCTATTTTTTTGAATCCTATATGCATAAAGCAGAAACTGCCGCCTGTATAATGGCAGAGTACCGGTATGCCGTTACTGCCAATCGCCGGAATATGCTTAATGGCATACTCGAAGGCCTGATGCTGGCAAACTCCGGGATTATCGGGGTATGGTGCGTATGGGAACCAAACGTTTTGGAAGGCGATGACCGGCAATATCTGGGGACAAAGGGAACTAATTCCGACGGACGTTTTTCTCCCTACTGTTACCTGGATAACGGAAAAGTCGAAATGATGATTCTGGATGATTTTGAAAACCCGATTACGGGGGGGTACTATCTTCTGCCCAGAAATTCGGGCCTTACAACGCTTTTGGAACCCGCTGAATATGATGTGGGCGGGCAGATGATATTAATGACCTCAATTTGTGTTCCCATACGCACGGACGGTAAAATCGCAGGCGTTGTGGGCTTTGACATTCCCCTTACCACTATTCAGGAAATTGCGCAGACCCAAAAACCCTTTCCCGATGCCGTAATCGCAATATTCAGCAGCGATGGTACGGTTACCGCCCACTTTGACCAGAGCCGTATCGGAAAAAACATGCGGGAGACCGAAGGAGATATAGCCGGCTCTCGTCTCAATGACCTGGCAAACGCCATAAAAGCAGGCAGGCCCTATACTTTTTCCAATTACCTCGGACAAGTCAAAACAGACGTGGAGATATTTGCTATCCCCATTGCTGTCGGAACCATGGCAAACCCCTGGAGTTATGCGGTCGGCATTATGAAAAAAACGATAATGGCGCCGGTCTACGAAATGCTTAATATAAGTATAGTGATAGGCACCGCGGTACTCATTCTGGTGATTTTGGCGGCGCTGTTCCTGTCCCGCTCCATCAGTAAACCAATCGTCAGGGTGGCGGATACCCTTAAAGATATTTCCGAAGGCGAAGGCGATCTGACGCGGAGTATTGCCGTCAGTTCCAAAGACGAAATCGGCGACCTTGCCCTGTACTTTAACAAAACACTGGAGAAAATCAAAAATCTGATTGTACTCATCAAACAAGAGGCGGCAAACCTCCATACAATCAGTGACGACCTTGCCGGCAATATGACCGAGACTGCGGCCGCGGTCAACGAGATTACCGCCAACATCCAGAGCATTAAGGGTCGTATTATCAACCAGAGCGCCAGCGTCAGCGAAACTCACGCGACTATGGAACAGGTTGTCACGAACATCAACAAACTCAACGGCCATGTTGAAAACCAGAGCAATAACATATCGCAATCGTCATCCGCCATTGAACAAATGGTCGCCAACATCTATTCAGTTACCGAAACCCTGATAAAAAACACCGCCAATGTAAAAACCTTAAGGGAAGCGTCTGAAGTGGGCCGCGGCGGATTGCAGGAAGTGGCAATGGATATTCAGGAAATAGCCCGTGAATCCGAAGGCTTGATGGAAATTAACGCGGTCATGGAGAACATCGCCAGCCAGACCAATTTGCTGTCGATGAACGCGGCGATAGAAGCGGCTCACGCGGGAGAGGCGGGCAAGGGCTTTGCCGTCGTCGCCGATGAAATCCGCAAACTGGCGGAAAGTTCCGGCGAACAGTCCAAAACCATCGGCAATGTTCTGAAAAAGATAAAAAATTCCATCGACAAGATAACCCATTCCACCGAAAATGTGCTTAACAAATTCGGGGCGATTGACTCAAGCGTCAAAACGGTAGCGGAGCAGGAAGAAGGTATTCGCAGCGCGATGGAGGAGCAGGAAACGGGAAGCAAACAACTGCTTGAAAGCACCGGCGCATTGAACGGAATTTCCCAGCAGGTAAAGAGCGGTTCCCATGAGATGCTTGAAGGGGCAAAAGAAGTCATACAGGAAAGCAATAATTTGGAAAAAGTATCGCAGGAAATAACCTCCGGCATGAACGAAATGGCCAGCGGAGCGGCTCAGATAAACATTGCGATACACCATGTTAATGAGATAAGCAATAAAAACCGTGAAGGCATTGGTATTTTATTAAGAGAGGTTTCGCGGTTCAAGGTGAAGTGACAAAACATATTTTCCATAATAAGCAAAATAACCAAGCCTGTCCGTAACATAGCATATATTATGGTTATCCTTTGTCTTTCACCGTTATCGGATCGTGGTCAAATGAAACGACACCATCTGCATGGATGGTAATGGTTACGGATACCACAAAGGCGATGTCTCTCTCGGATTTTGGAAAGTCGAAGTATACAACTTGCCTGCAACTTGAAAGTGTGGCGAATTTCCCCGCAACACCCAGGGCTGTATAAAATCCGATAGTTTTTACCTCGAATAATGACAGGGGATTAGGCTCAAAGACAGAGTAAAAACCAGTACCATCAGCGCTTAATTCAAACTCAAAGTCTGAGATAAATCTCGGCGACAGGGAAAGCAGAAACGCGGTAAGGCATACTCCCCACAACTTCATATTTTACCTCCATGAGTGAGCCCAATGCCATTGCACGCATTGGGCTATGTAGCGGCGTACTTTTACCGTTTGTTAAGCGCCGTTTGTATTATTTTATATTATATTCAATAATTTTGTTTTCTCTATTTCTTAATAATTTAATTGTTAATTTATCACCGGGATTTAACGTTCTAAAAAATTGTTGCATATGATTGATATCATAAATATCAAAATCATTTATATTAACAATAATATCTCCAATCATAATATCTGAATAATAAGCAGGTGTATTTTTATAAACAACATTTACATATAAACCTATATTTGTTCTCGATTCCCGCCTTATTTCATTTGTTAAGGGCATCCAATTAAAGCCCAATACAATAGGTGGGGAATATTCCGACATGGGTACAAATAATACAGTAATAAAATCATACATTCTTACATTGTAATTTATTGTTGAAGTACCAGAAGTTATTGTAGTTCCACTATAATATGCAGAATTTCCACCTGAATAAATATTTCCAGAATGTTGTGAAGTTTGAGACGATGGTAAAGTAATGCTCCCACCTCTAGTATCAGTATAATAATAATTATATAATGCAATTTTTGCGCCTTTTTCTTTTGCAAGATTTATTGCTGCATTTCTTACTTCATTATCACTCGCTTCAGCACCATTAAGAAAAGAGTATCCTAGACGAGTATAATGTTGAGACTCAATTTCCAAAATATCTTGATTTAGATTTCGAGAAAAATATACTTTTGGTTTTTCACCTTGTTGTAATTTATATTCAGGTTGTATTATATTTGTATCAATTAATGATGTATAATAGTTTTTAAAATCAAATGATATACAACTATTTAGAAAAAACAAAAAACACATAATTATAAAAAAAGTATTACTTCTCATATTTCCTCCATAAGTAAATAATTTTATACCATAATAAGTATATATTGTCAATTATCATTTTGTAATTATAATGGCATGTCGTTTAACGTTCCGGCTGTATATGACGGTTTACCAGCCCGAATAAGGGCTTGCGAAGCAAGACTAGGGCTGGCAAACTGTGCTGGAGTGAGGCGTGGGAATGAAGCGAAGCTGAATGACCTAGCCGAACGGAAGCCAAGCCCGCAAACGGCGGGCGCAACATATACAGTCCTGTTATGTGCCGAATGACCCCATACACAATAATCATTGCATGATAATAATTAATAGTCACTGACTGTTACATTAACCGTTTTACCGCCATTTACCGAAACTTTTATATCATAGTGCCAAACTGGAACTTTCATTATATTATAACCAACCCAGTAAGAACCGTCTTTGTTCACAACAAATTCCTGTGAGTTATTAGGATATATAGGCACTTCTCCAGTCACTGCAATGTAACTAACGTCAACGATTTTAACATCATAAATTATCCATGAATGGTTGTTTGTTACCACGATAGTACCACCTCCCCCACCTTCTTTTTCACATGAGTTTATTCCTACCATTAGGAATCCAACCACCGCAATAATCCAGATTTTTTTTGAAAAGTTCTTCATAAGGACCTCCCATTTTCTGATACCCGTGCATTTGATCGGGTGATCATATAAATTTACCCACCTCCAAGAGTGGAATATAAAAAACCGAAAAAATCCGGTCTTTTATTAAACTTTTAAAAAACACAAGTTTAGGGGGCATGTCATTTACCGGTTGTCTTTACCACAATGGTATTGTAAATAATAATGAACCAAGCATTACCACACCACCACCTATAAGCCTTCCATAACAAGCATCCATTTTAGAATCATAGTTAGGATCATTCCAATCAGGCATATCCAATGCGGATAGCATAAGACCAGTTCCACCAGCTAGAGTTATCCCAAAAAGAGTCCACAGTCCTGCTCGCCCATTTTTTGTTACAAAAGTATAACCGTCCATTAAAGAAGAACAATCATAAACGTTATATTTTGATTCAAGATTTTCATCATTCGTATATGCAATGGTAATTGTATATACTATGCTTGTACTTATGCTTGATCCGCCAGTGCCTTGATACATATAACCTCCACCTGATATAAATTGATCTGAACGGTCATTAATCATTACAAAATACTTATAATTATTTTCCAAACCCATTTGCCCCGCAACCATTAACCCAAGATTATTTGATTGTGAACTTATTCTAAATACAGGCCCAGCGGGATTTTCCAGCGGAACCTTTGATATTGAGACTGTTCCCAATTTTTGAAATTCATGCGCAACTTCACTTCTATTTTCAGGCGCAACGGTCATACAGCTACCGAAAAGAGTCATAATCAATAAGACGCTGATTAATTTTACAAAAAATCTGTTCATAAAAAGTCTCCTTTTATTCCATCGTAAGGCGGTACACAAAATTCAATTTGCGCCAACGGCGCATGACTTTAATTTACAGCCCCCTTCTCCGCTCTGGAAAATCCGATTACCACTCCAATGACAATAATCCCGAAGATTTTGAGAAAATTCTTCATAATAGAGTTCCTTTAATTCTATAGATAGTCTTTAAGAATAATATACTATCCGTAAAGCCAATAAGTCAAGTACCGAAAAGCAATTATCCTATTCTTAAAGGCTAAAAGGTTGAAAAGATGGCAAACATCAGGGAAATATTGGCGAGTAATATAAAAGAATACCGCCGCAGCTGCGGTTTTTCTCAGGATAAACTGGCTGAATCAGCCGGTATTTCTTCTCAATACCTGGCTACTGTTGAAACCTGTCGTAAATTTCCAACGCCCGAAGTGCTGGATCGTCTTGCGGAAGCCCTGGGCCTTGAAACCCATGAACTTTTTACCTTTGCCACTCCTCAAAATGAACTGAAAAAACTCAGGCAGGATATTATAGGGGAGGTTGTACAGGCAATAAAACAATCCTTCGCAGAAGAAAGAAAAAATATGGTTACTTAGCCGGTTCCCGGGGCGTTTTACAGAGGCTTATGTAAAGGGGAATATTACAGGCTGCCGGATGCTATGCCCTGATAATGCCTGTATAAGCAAAAAAATGCTCCGGAGAAAGGAGTAACTCCGGAGCAAACCAACCAGGAGGAATTAGAAACTTCACCAAGGTGTCTATTACTATAACAGTATAAACCCCAAAAGGTAACATGTCAACGCATAGTTTTGGACCGCCAGTCGGCCAAAAAATGTTCATGGGCGGCTATGGTAGCGGCCATTACCGCGTCCTGGACACCGCCCCTGCCGCCCCAGTCCGCCCCGTCCATGATATACAGGTGTTTGAGGGTGCCTTCGATGTCCGCTATGGTACAGTCAGGGTCAGCGGCCCGGCGGCGTTCAAGCCCCCGCAGTTCTTCCTCGAAGGTTTCAGTGTATTTGTGGTCCTGCCATTCCGGTGAAGAACTCATATTTTTCCTACAGCCAGCGCCAGAAAATTCGCTCTATCATTCTTTTCAGGCCCGCAGGCTCCAGCGCCAGCGTCAGGGCAATGGGCAGCATAAGCATCTGATCGGTCAGGTTCTGCTGCCAGAATTGGGGAAGCAGTTTTATCAGCATTGAGGCAGCTATCCCCAGAACAACCAGCAGCCAGAGCAGCCTCAATATGAACTCAGAACGCAGGCGCGTATCGTAGTTTCTTGATACGGCATACCGAATACCCAGGGGAACCGCGGCAAGAAGCAGCGGATTGGCAAACAGCAAATTGGCATTATGGTAAGTGTAATCATGGCTCGTGAAAAAACTCATAAAAAAGAGTACCAATCCCGCCCCGCCAAAAACCAGACCGAACAGACTGTGAACCATGCCCAGCGCTACCTGCCCGCGGGCGGTGGATTTTGACTGAAGATGAAACAGACAGCCCAGAATCAGAGCCAGAAACAGGCTCAGGGCAAGTTCCCGCGGCCACTGCCTGCGGGGAAAATCCAGTACCGGCAGACGGTTGTGCGACCGGTAAACCATTCCCACATCTGAAACCAGCGGGCGGGATACGCCGTTTGAATCCGTGTAGACGAACTCGCTGATACGGCTGCCAATTTCATCGGGAAGAAACAGTTCATCCCACACGGTGAGGGGAGTATCAATATCCTGCCCCATCCAGAAGTTAAGAAGCCAGTCCCAGATGGGTGAAAACCAGGTGTGGCGGCGGACATGCTGGCGCAGGGTAAAACGTCCCGGCTCAGCGGTAAAATGTTCCTTGAACTGACCATCGGTTACCAGATCGATAATGTCCAGAATGGGATAGCCGCAGTTGTGCTTAAAATGATGGTAAAGGTAGTCCCGGTTTTCGGGAAGTACGCTTCGTTCCGCATATTGCCGCACTTCTTCCCGCTTTTCAGGAGAAATATCCAGGGTGTACAGGACAACATCACGGTTGGTATATATATAAGAGTTGATGTTATTTTCAGTAGACGATACGCCGCAGCTGTACCACAGCCTGCCGAACGCAAAATTGAGATAAAAATTGTCTTTGTTAAAAGAAAAAAGGCCATAGTCGTAGAAGCGGCTTTGTCCGGTACGGGCGTTGTCTATTACCAGGGCAATATGCCCCCACCAAAAATATAATGGATCACCAGGCCCCATTACGGCAATTTTTATCGTAAGATCATCACCCTGCATTTGCGCAGGCTGCGTCTGTGCAGGCAGCGCACCAATGGCAACAATACCCAGTACCAAAAAAACAACAGCCCATTTACTATTTTTACCCACAATAGTCTCCCGCAATTTTCATAATTCTCCATCCAATTCCGCAAGCGCTTCTTTTACCTTCAACTCCAGTTCCTGTGCCGCCTTATCCAGTTCTACCATACGGGTTTCCTGCTCACCGCGGCGTTTTATTTCAACCTGGGCCGGTGATTGCGCAAGGCCCTTGTCGCCCACTACCACCCGCCAGGGAATGCCGGTAAGGTCCGCGTCATTGAACTTCACCCCGGGGCGTTCATCGCGGTCATCCAGCAGAACCTCAATGCCCGCTTTTTCAAAATCGGCGGCAAGACGGTCACAGGCGGCTTTTACCGCCCCGTCGTATTTAATGGGAACGATAATAACATGGTAGGGCGCAACCGAGGCAGGCCAGACAATGCCCGCTTCATCGTGGTGTTCTTCAATAACCGAGGCAAGAGCGCGGTCAAGACCGATACCGTAACAGCCCATCGTTGGCATTTGGCTTTTGCCGTTTTCATCAAGATAACTGACCTTCATGGAACGGGTATATTTGTAACCCAGTTTGAAAATATGGCCCAGCTCGTTACCTTTTTTTTCGTACAGGCCGCCGCCGCAAAGGGGGCAGCGGTCGCCGGCTTTGACGGTGCGAATATCCCCGGTCATCCAGCCGGAAAAATCCCGCCCGTAGGCAACGTGCCGGTAGTGCAGGTCTTTTGCCAGCGCACCGGTAACGGCATCGTTCATGGCGGTAACGCTGTGGTCAACAATAACCGGCAGCGAGTTAAGCCCCACCGGGCCGGCAAAGCCCACCGGCGCATTGGTCAGGCGGATGACATCGGCATCGGCGGCAAGGCTTACTTCACCGGCTTTGAGCAGAGCGGCAAGTTTTGCCTCATTCACATCAAGGTCGCCGCGCAGCGCCACGGCGCAAAAAACTTCGGGGTATACCGCCGTATCGCCTTTTTTTCGCTCAAGATTTTTGCAGCCAGGCTCGCCCTGCGCGCAGGGCGCCGCTGAAAGATCAAGTTCAACATTGGCGGCGCGGTAAATCAGTGTTTTGATAAAAGTCTGCGGCTTTGTTTTGAGGAAGGCGCAGAGTTCGTCAATGGTTTTTACATCGGGGGTATCGATTTTTTCGATGGGCGGAATGACAGCGGATTCAGGCGAAGGTTGAACCTCATAATCGGGAGCGCAGCCGGCTTTTTCCACATTGGCGGCATAGTCGCCATTTGCGCAGAGAATCAGGGTATTGTCGCCAATGTCGCTTTCCACCATAAATTCTTCCGAACCTGAACCGCCCATCGCGCCTGAGTCCGCTTTAACCGGAATGACCGTCAGGCCGCAGCGTTTGAAAATCCGGCGGTAGGCGCGGCCCATCGCCTGATAAGTCTCATCAAGGCTTTCATCGTTACCGTGCCACGAATACGCATCTTTCATCACAAATTCCCGGCCCCGCATTACGCCATAACGGGGGCGTATCTCGTCACGGAACTTGGTATTTATTTGGTATAACGTTAGGGGAAGCTGGCGGTAACTGGAAAGCTCATCCCGCACAATGGCGGTAAAGGCTTCCTCAGCAGTGGGGGAAATGACAAAGTCGTTGTCCAGCCGGTTTTTTGCCCGCAGCATTCCTTCGCCCATAGCGTCCCAACGGCCCGATTCTTTCCATATTTCGCCGGGCAGCACCACCGTCGGCTTCATCTCCAAAGCGCCAATAGCGTCCATTTCTTCGCGGACGATTTGCTCCACCTTGCGGAAAGAACGGAGTCCCAGCGGCAGATAGGCAAAGAGGCCGTTGGCAAGTTTGCGAATCATGCCTGAGCGGAACATCAAGCGGTGGCTGGCAATAACCGCATCCGCGGGAACTTCCCGCAGGGTGGGGATAAAAGTGCTGCTGTAGTTCATGGTAAATTCCACTATACCAATAATTGCCAACGTTATACAATTAAGCAATGAGTGATAGTTTGTCCCAGGTGGAATTAATCCGCGAAACGTTTCATTATCAGAGCCGTTTTGAAGGTTCCACCATGGTGTTTAAAATTGATTTTCTCGTCACCGAAGACCCGGGCTTTCCCTATTTGATGAAAGATTTGGCGCTGCTGGCCCAGACCGGCTTCAAAATTGTGATAGTGCCGGGAGCCAGAGAATCGATAGACGCGGCCCTGAAACAGCACGATATTGTCTGCGCTTACGGCGCCGCCGGGGATGAGCGGGAGCCGGTCAGAATCACCGCGGCGCAGGCCCTTCCCTTTGTGGAGATGGCGGCTTTTCACGCGGCCACGCGGTTTATGACCTGCCTGTCCGCCAGCCGTGTTGATGCGGTAATCGGAAACTTTGTCCGCGCACGGGGGCTGGGAATTGTAGACGGTCTCGATATGGGACATACCGGCACAGTCGATAAAATTTTTACCGATTCAATCAGCCGCGTGTTAAACCTCGGCATGATTCCCATACTGCCCTGCATCGGCTGGAGCCCCGCTGGCAAGCCCTACAATGTGTCCAGTGACGAAATCGCCCTGGCGGTATCGGCGGCGCTGGGCGCCATAAAATTGTTCATTGTTTCGGTGCAGGGGGGACTCAGACGGGAAAATTTTTCCCTTCCCCAAAATATTGAAACCAGGGATGACGGCAGCATCGTACAGCTTACCCCGCAGGAAGCGGAAGCGCTCATTGCTTCATCGGTAAAGCCGCAGGGGCTAAAAGAACTCAAACTGGCCCTGCGGGCGTCACGGGCGGGGGTTGACCGCGTACACATTATTGACGGCGGGGAAGAAGGGGCGGTTCTCAAGGAACTGTTCTCCAACCTCGGCGCGGGAACCATGATTTACGCCGATGAATATGAATCGATACGGCCTTTTCGCGGCGGGGATGTGCCGGATATTCTGCGCCTTATGGAACCGTTAATGCAGACGGGAGTCCTCATCCGGCGCACGGCGGAACAGATTCAGGAAAAAAAGGACGATTATGCTGTCTTTGAAATTGACGGTTCGATACATGCCTGCGGCGCCCTGTATGACTGGGGTGAGAATCAGGGGGAAATCGCCGCAGTAGCGACCGACCCCTTCTATGCCGGCATGAACCTGGGCCGCCGTATCGTCAGTTATTTGATGGAAAAAGCCCGCAAAAACCGCATGAACCGGGTATTTGTCCTTACCACCCAGACCCAGGACTGGTTTGAATCCCTCGGTTTCCGTGAAGCCCCGGTGGAGAGCCTGCCGGAACGGAAACGGCAAGTGTACGATCAAAGCCGCAAAAGTAAAGTTTTTGCATTGGAACTGGGGCGCGGATAGCCCAAATTTAAATTATTTTTTGATGCGGCCTATTGATTGTACGCGAGGGGTACATACCCCGCCCTTCAGGTTCAACTTGCCACACAAATTTATTCCAGCAGGGGGTGGCGCCGGGGTACGGAAACATTTGGAATTCCCCGCCGGAGGAGACCAGCGAAAAAAGTAACGAGGGTAGGGACAGTAAAAGCCCAGCACTTAAATCAGATAATGATTGCATAGTATTACGATATGCATGGTAATTTAAGTGCTGGGAGGCTCCGTAGGTGGACTCTACAAGCGTTTCCGTACCCCGCACGCCACCCCCTGCTGGGCTAATTTCAATTATGGGTCAAGTTTAGCCCTTCAGAGCGGGGTTGTTGACTTTTTTCTGTTTCTGTATTACAATCTGTAATATGGAGGCGTTTATGAACGGCCAAATAACTACTGCCAGACTTCCTCTGGATACCCGCAACAAACTGATGGTTCTTTCCCGGATCAAAAACCGGACAAAATCGGACATTATCAAAGAATCCGTTGAAATGTACTATGAATACACCGAAAACGAAATAGATTCCTTTACCCTGGGTGAACCAAGCTTCGGCAAATACGGCTCCGGTGAAAGCGACCGCGCCACCAGGTACCGGGAACGCATCAAAAGAAAAATTGCGGACAGGATGTCCGCGTGCTAAACTCGATTCTTATTGACGCAGGCCCCCTTATCGCCCTTTTTGACTCAAGCGAAAGGCATCACCGGCCAATTAAGGCCTTCCTCAAGGAACACCCGTACCGTTATGTAAGTACCCTGGCGGTTTTTACCGAAGTTTCCCATATGCTGGACTTTAGCGCCAACGCCCAACGGGATTTTTATGAGTGGGTGGTGTATAAAGGGGTATTTATCAGCGACATCAATCAGAATGACATGCCCCGGCTGGTGGAATTGACCGGAAAATATGCCGACCTTCCCATGGATTTTGCCGATGCCACCCTGGTCATCACCGCGGAAAAAACCGGCCTCAGGGAAATAATCAGCCTGGACAGGGATTTTGACATTTACCGGCTTCCCGGCAAGGAACAGATACACAACATTTACCAGCCATAATACGCTGAATGTCAATTCTTTAGAGGAGATGTCCAATTAAGTAAGAAATTAACCACGGAGGACACGGAGTTTTGGCACAAAATCATATCTTCCTCCGTGCAACTCCGTGGTAAAAATTCTTTCAGGACATCCCCCTCCGAAAGGCCTTGACTTCCTGCCTTAATCCCGCAATACTGATATATCACATGAAAATTGGAGGAAAGGTATGAGTATTATTGAATATGTTGAGGCTCGTGAGATTCTCGATTCGCGGGGCAATCCTACCGTTGAGGTAGAAGTGGTTTTGGAAGACGGTTCCATGGGACGGGCAGCGGTGCCGTC
>JAIRRB010000057.1 GCA_031256195.1 Treponema sp. | reverse complement strand
CCCTTACCGACAAGAACATAAAACTGATATGCGCTACTTTTGCCGTTGACGAAGACTGGCTGCGGGCCGGAAAAGGTGAAATGTTTGGCGTTGAATCGCCCTATGAGAAGGAACTTTTGGAGACTTTTGGCAAATTAACCGCCGATATCCAGGAATTTATTCTGGAAATGGCAAAAAACCTCCTGAAAAGACAGGAGAAAACCGGAAAGTGAGGAATTTGTTCAATATGCGTACTGGGGATGCGACTATTTGTTTCATGTTATGTGCAATATTATGAAAGGGTATCACTGGGAGTGTCACTTGGAAGGGGGAGGTGGGCGGGTGGCCGGCCTTCAATCAATACTCTTACTAGTAGTGAGAGAAAAGCAAATGAGGCAGGCATATGCGTTCCGGGGCAGATATTGAGTTTGCAGGGCGGATCAGGGAGCATTGCAAAAATCTGCTTTCATGGCGGATTGCATATAGTGGGTAGTTTTGTTTCTTTCACGAAAAATGGTATAGTAAAACCAGATATGGCAAAAAGGCAAATTATACGGATAAAAGAAACACCCATAATGGTTTCCGAAGATGCTCTCTATAAGGAATTATCTTTACTGATCGAGAAAAGCAAGCAAAAAGCAGTATCTAAGGTAAAGAGTACAGTAAATTTATTATTCTGGCAGATCGGGAAAAAGATAAACGAGGAAATTCTGCATAAAAAACGTGCAGAGTATGGAGCTCAGATAGTACAAAACATTGCTGAAAAATTAACCGCAAAATATGGTCGAAGTTTTGAGGCTAGAAATCTGCGCCGGATGATGCAGTTTGTCAATGATTTTACTGATAAAAAGATTGTGTCGGCACTGACTACACAATTAAGCTGGACACATATTGTTGAATTATTGCCGCTTCAAACAGTTGATGCAAAACTTTTTTATGCAAATGTAGTTATTGCTCAAGGGTTGGGAACAAGAGAACTTAGAAAAAGCATAATTACGAAAACCTATGAGCGTGCTCAAACTGCAAACATTCAAATATCAAAAAAGTCAAAAATACCTAAAGATACATTCAAAGACCCATATATTCTGGATTTCTGTGAATTAAAAAACGCATATCTGGAAAAAGATGTTGAAGAAGCAATATTGCGTGACCTTGAAAGTTTTATTCTGGAACTTGGAAGAGGTTTTACCTTTGTTGAACGTCAGAAGCGGATGATAATAGACAGCGAGGACCATTATCTTGACCTTCTGTTTTATCATCGCAAATTAAAAAGGCTTGTCGCTATTGAGCTAAAAATCGGAAAATTTCAGGCAAAATATCAAGGTCAGATGAAACTATATCTTAAATGGTTGAATCGTTATGAACGCCAGCCTGATGAAAACGAACCTATCGGCCTTATTCTTTGCGCCGGTGATAGTCGTGAGCAAATTGAGTTACTGGAAATGGATAAAGACGGCATCATGGTCGCCGAATACTGGACAGAACTCCCGCCCAAAAAGGAACTGGAAGAAAAAATCCGTACCCTGCTTTTTAAAGCCCGTGAAAGGCTTGAAGCAAGAAAATTACTGGGATACGGTTAGGAGCGTACAAGTCTCAGAGTACGCAAAACAAATATTCTGCGAAACAGAAGAAGGCATTGATGGGGGTAAGGACTTAAAACAATCGGGCAGGCCGGAGTTGAACCGGCGACCTCTTGGTCCCGAACCAAGCGCGCTACCAACTGCGCTACTGCCCGGCAAATAAACGCACTTCTTAAATGACCGCGACAGCGGTCTACCTTGCCGTGTAGATGAACAATGCCGCAGGCCACGCCCAAAAACAGCACGGCGCAGCCGTGTCCCTGTAAAAAGGCAACACGGCGTAGCGCAAGAAAAAGCCCCATCTTCCAACAAGGCGTGGATGCTTCAGCAGCCGCAGTGCGCGGCACCAGTAAAGGCCGCAGCCTCCAACTAAAGCAAGGCTAGCTTTAGCTAGCCGTCAGTGCGCCGGCAAATAAACGCACTCCTTAAATGACCGCGACAGCGGTCTACCTTGCCGTGTAGATGAACAATGCCGCAGTGCGCGGCACCAAAAAAAGTCGCAGCCCCGATTTAAAGTAAAGGACCGTCCTGAAAGAATACTTTACCACGGAGGATAAAGATGATTTTCGTACTAAAAACTCCGTGTTCCTCCGTGGTTATCTTCTTAACTTAATTGGACACCTCTTACTTACGGGAGCGACGGGGCTTGAACCCGCGATCTCCGGCTTGACAGGCCAGCGTGATAAACCAGCTTCACTACGCCCCCAATGGTGTATTCGCATATAAACTAGCTTTTTTTTCCAACCATGTCAATACATATTTATACAAAATCATAGCTTATTTTCCCTATTTTCAACTATACTGTAGATATGAACGGACTATTTCTGCTGGTTATTTCCGTTATGGCGCTTGGTTTGGCATATCTGCTGTATGGCCGTTTTCTGGCGCGGAGTTGGGGGATAAACCCGGCACGGAAAACCCCGGCGCATGAGTTTGAAGACGGGAAGGAATATGTCCCCACTTCTCCCGCGGTGGTTTTTGGCTATGAATTTGCCTCTATTGCCGGAGCGGGGCCGATTAATGGGCCAATTATAGCGGCGATGTTTGGCTGGCTGCCGGCTCTTTTGTGGCTGCTTTTGGGGTCGGTGTTTTTTGGCGCAGTGCACGATTTTGCCGCCCTGTATGCTTCGGTAAGAAACAAGGGCAAGTCCATTGGCTATATTATTGAGTTGTATGTGGGAAAAACGGGTAAACGCCTGTTTCTGATTTTTGCCTGGCTGTTTTCTATTCTGATTGCCGCTGCTTTTGCCGATATCGTAGCGGGTACTTTTGCCGGTTTTGACGCTATGGGCGGCCAAATACAAACCAATGCTTCGGTTGCTTCAACTTCCTGCCTTTTTATCGCGGCGGCTATTGGGCTTGGTTTTCTTATCCGCCGGCGGAAGGCTTCGGACCTTGCCAGCGGGATTATCGCCATTGACCTGCTGATTGTATGCATTGTTCTGGGAATCTACTTTCCCCTGTTTTTGCCCAAAACCGTCTGGCTCTATATTGTTTTTGGCTACATTTTTACTGCTTCGGTAGTTCCGGTCTGGGTACTGGGGCAGCCCCGCAATTACCTGAATTCGTTTCTGCTTATCGCCATGATACTGGCGGCTTTTATCGGCGTGGTATTTACCAGCCCCACCATTACTATTCCCGCCTTTACCTCGTTTGAAGTAAACGGCAGTTACCTTTTCCCCGGTCTGTTTATCACCATCGCCTGCGGGGCGATTTCCGGTTTTCATTCCATGGTGGCCACCGGCACAACTTCGCGGCAGCTCGCCAATGAAAAGTATATGCTCCCCATTTCCTATGGGGCGATGCTGGTTGAAACATTGGTGGCGATTCTGGCGCTTATAGCGGTGGGCTCTCTCGCACAGGGAGGGATATTGCCGAAAGAAGCCCCTCCGGTGGTTTTTGCGAGGGCGGTCTCCGGCTTTCTGTATCAGTTGGGTCTGCCGAGTCAGGTTTCATTTACGATTGTTTCCCTGGCGGTTTCTTCTTTTGTATTAACCACTCTGGACACGGTCTCGCGGCTGGGCCGTCTTTCATTTCAGGAATTATTTTCCACTGAAGACGAAGGCGGCGGCGCACAGAATCCTGTTCTTCGTATCCTGAAAAGCAAACCTGCCGCGGCGGTATTTACTTTGCTGCCCGCCTATTTATTGGCAATTATGGGTTATCAAAATATTTGGGCGCTTTTTGGCGCGGCAAACCAGCTTCTCGCCGCATTGACCCTTATCGCCTGTACCCTGTTCCTGAAAAAAACAGGCCGCCGCATAATAGTGCTGCTGATACCCACCATTATTATGCTGGCCGTTACTTTTTCTTCCCTTGCCCTGTCCATTAGGGATAAAGCGGTTTTGCTCTGGCAGGGCAATAGCACTATCACGGTTGAAGGACTGCAAATGGGGATTGCGCTGCTGCTCCTTGTTCTGGGAATACTGGTGGTAATTTCCTGCACGATCAAACTGCTGGAAAAAAATCCTGACATACAATACACAACAGCAGGCTGAAAATGGGCATAAAAAAAAGAGACTTTGTTCTATCCCTGTTGACCAGCGGAAAATATACCGGAATACAGGACGAGAAGGATATGGATGCCATTATCCGCCTCATCGTCCTCAATATAACTTACACCATTGCATCGGTTCTTATTGCCGGCATCGGCGTATCCGATATGCGCGGCGGTCTGGTTAACCAGGGTTTAAGTGAACTGATTATCGGGTTTCTTATTTTAACAAACCTGCTGCTCCTCCGCACCGAACTTCCCTTTATGGTGGGAGGTTTTATCGTTATTGCCCTGTTCGGCAGTTTTTGCGGAATGTCGATTTTTACCGGAAATGATGAAATACAGGGCTTTTCCAGCCTGTGGATATACTCTTACCCGCTGATGTCAATTTTTACCCTGGGGCTGCCGGCAGGACTTATTCCCGCGCTACTGCTGTTTGCGGTTACGATTGCCAGTGCCGTTTTGCCGGGTCTAAGCGGCTTCAGTTATACCTTGCCTGGAGCGCTGCTGTTATGCGGGGTTTACTTTTTTGTCCTTGTTTTAACGGTTATATACGAATATGTCCGTTCCATTAAAGACCGCTGGCTTTCCCGCCAGGACAGTTACATGAGCATGGTTTTTGAAAATAGTCCTGACATCATCCTGCTTTTTGATAAACCCGGCAGACTGGTATACTGCGCCGATATTTTTCTTCAAAGAACCCATATTTCCAGTTTTATCAGTATACGCAAAGCGCATTATACCGAAGTTTTTTCCCGCTTTAACGAATCCGGCCTGTTTGATGAAATAGACGGTTTTTTCAAAACATCGGCAGCGGAAAAAAAGCCGGTTGTTTTTGAACGGGTAATAGACATTGGCCGCGACGGGAATCCGCGGCATTATGAGATTCATTTTACCCCCATGTATAACATAGAGAATGCCTTTCAGGGGGTCTTTATTCTGTTCCATGACATGACTGAGGTTATTGAAGCCAAAGAACGCATGGAACAGGCAAGCAATGCAAAGTCGAATTTTCTTGCCAATATGAGCCATGAAATCCGTACCCCTCTGAATGCGATTATAGGCATGACTGCCATTGCGACCAATACCGCTGAACTGGAAAGAAAAAATTACTGCCTTACCAATATCACCGGCGCTTCCAATCACCTGTTAAGGCTCATCAATGATATTCTTGACATGTCAAAAATTGAAGAAGGTAAGCTTGAGCTCTTTTACACCGAATTTGAGTTTTCCGTTATGCTGCGGCAGGTAACCAATATTTTTGAATTCCGTCTTGGCGAAAAAAAGCAGCAGCTTATCGTGAATATCGATCCCCGGATTCCCTCCCATATCATTACCGATGAACAGCGGCTTGCCCAGGTTATTACCAACCTTGTCAACAACGCGATTAAATTTACCCCCGATACCGGAAAAATAACCGTTGAGGCGAAACGGCTTGATAATAACGAAAGCCCCGATGTGTGTGAACTGGAACTGCGGGTTATTGATACGGGCGTGGGCATTTCCCCGGAACAGCAGGGTAAACTCTTTAAACCTTTTGTTCAGGTTGATTCAAGTATCTCACGCAAGTACGGCGGCACCGGGCTGGGGCTTGCCATCTCAAAAAAAATAGTAGAAATGATGCAGGGCGATATCCGCCTTGAATCGGAAGAAGGCCGCGGGTCAACGTTTATTTTTACCATTAAGGCAAAGCCGGTACTGGAGGCGGCGGGAACTGCCAAAACCGAACCGGATGCGGGGCATACAATCAATATGGATGTTTTTTACGGCAAGCGGATACTGTTGGCGGAAGACATTGAAATTAACCGTGAAATTGTCATTTCCCTTCTGGAAGATTTTAGGCTGGAGATTACCGAAGCGGAAAACGGGCAGCAGGCGTTTGACCGGTTTGCCGCCAACCCTGAACAGTACGACCTGATTTTTATGGACATACAAATGCCTGTCGTGAACGGTTACGATTCCGCCCGGCTTATCCGCTCACTTAATCATCCCCATGCAAAAACCATTCCCATTATCGCCATGACGGCCAATGTATTTAAGGAAGATATTGACCTCTGCCTTGCGGCAGGGATGAACGAGCATATAGGAAAACCGCTGAACCTGCATGAAGTAGTGACGGTTCTCAACAAATATTGCGGGAACCGTTCACCAACTTCTGATGCCCATTACGCTACATAAGCCGCCAGTTTGTCCCGCCGGCTGAAGTGCTGCAGGCGCATCAGGGCTTTTTCCTCTATCTGACGAATACGTTCCTTGGTAAGGTTGAAGTAGTCGCCAATTTCACTGAGAGACATGGGTATCCGTTTACCCAGTCCGTAATGCAAACGGATTACTTCCGCTTCCTTGTTTTCAAGCGTGCTCAGCATTTCTTCAATGTCATGTTCAAGGAATGTTTGTATTACCGCCTGTTCGGGGGCATCGTAACGGTTATCCACCACAAAATTCCCCAACGGTGAAGCGCCCGCATCGTTATCAACCAATTTTTCCAGCGATACCACTTCCCGGGAAATAGCTATTATGTCTTCAACATAATTTTCTTTTACATTGAGCATTTCGGCAATTTCCTGCACCTGATTTTCAGTATCACCGGCAAGCATTTTTCGCGCCTGTTCAATATGAATAAGGTTATTTGCATGGTTGGTGGGCAGGCGGATTAGTTTGGCTTTTTCATAGAGGGCTTTGAGTATTGACTGCCGTATCCACCAAACCGCATAGGATATAAAGTGGTAGCCCCGGGTAACATCAAATTTCTCCACCGCTTTTATCAGCCCGATGTTGCCTTCATTGACCAGGTCCGTCAGCGGTATCCCCATTCCCTGGTATTTTTTCGCCACGGTAATAACAAACCGCAAATTGCTGTTTATCAGCTTGTTGCGGGCGGCGCTATTGCCCCGCACGGCGGCTCTGGCAATCTTGTCTTCTTCCTCTCTGGTCAGCAGAGGAATACGGCTGATTTCATTAATGTACATACGCAGTACATTTTCATCAGCAGGGGATTGTACGGTCTTTGCTCTTTTTTCTTTTTCCTTTGTCATAATAGTCTCCTTCGTTCCGTACTAAATATACCAGCAAAAATCGTGCCAACTTGTGAGAATTTCAAAGGCAAAGCATTATCTTACGGAAAAGTATACTAAATTGGTAATATTTTCGTTTGAAAGTTATTTTTTTTCGCACATAAGGAAGGTCATCTGGTATTATAGTGGGTCAAAATGACTCAGGTGAACAAAAAGCCCCAAAAAGCGAGTCATTTTGACGCAGTTAAGGAAAATACGGTGTCAATTACGGATTGGGGACAAATGCCCTTTTTCCCCTATTTTTAACCAGTTACCCTGCAAACTGGCATATCACTGTTTGGTGTATGTACCCCCGCCCCATGTAAGGGTATTCCCATTTATGGAATACGGGGCATTTACTCCAAAGTTATGACCGGCCCACACAGCATTTGGGGTATAGCCGGGTGACCACTCTTCTGCAGCAAAATCATCCTGAGATAACCAGCTTTGAGTGTTTCTGGAATAGAATTCATAAGGATCAAAAGTTAAATCTTTCTTTCCTGTCGGTCTATCATTTTTCAATTCACGCACCGTATTATAACCGCCCCTCATCCTCAATGTCCCAGTCCCAATTGAGCTTTCCAATCCTTCTTCTGTGAATTTTAACTCCTCGTTGCTGCCTATCCATGTCCCCAGTAAGGCGGGATCGTCAAAAGGTACATACCCCATCGAACCGCCGGGTTCCTCTGTGTCGCCGCACCCCGCCATTGAAAACCCGATTACCGCTACAAGGGCGATTGCTAAAAGGCTGCGCCTTTTAGCCTGGAACTTTGCTGCCGCAAAACTCCCCACATTTGTTCCTGTGTTTTTCATACAAAACTCCTCTTGAGCGCGGCTGTATAGCCGCGCAGTTTAATTGAATGGCTCCGCAACGCGGAGACAAAAACTCCTTCAATGAAAGATACTTACAATGTAACGTGAGATTGCCGGGAAACAAGTAAGAAAAAGTATACTTTGGGGTAACTAAAGTATACTTTTTTAGGAAAAAGGCTCATTCGGGGTGTTGTTTTTTTGAGTTTCCATGAATAACTGCATTAATTCGAGGTTGTTCTTTACCCCCAACTTTTTATAGATAAAAAAGGAGTGTTTTTTGACCGCCGAAACGGAAATGAACAATTTTTCCGCAATTTCGCTGTATTTAAGCCCGTTGTAAATTTCTAAAGCGACTTCGTTTTCCCTTTTTGACAATGACAAAAATGCGTTTTTGCCTGCTGTGCCGCTTGTTTTGAACAGATACTTTTTGCAATAAGCCAGCCCCGGTATTTGAAACGATAAGGTAAAGACTGCCCAAAACAGCGAAGCCACAAACGATATTACAAAAATCTGTCCGGAGAAGGGAATAAGCGAAGCGAAAAAAACGGCAAAAAGCGTAACGGTTATTTTGGTAGCTTTCTGCATTGTGTCTTCCGGCGAATTCTTTTCGTATTTATTTCCTTTTTTTATAAATATGGGAATTGTCAATAACACATAAAAAACAATCCGCAATATATACAAAATAACGAGCCTGTTATATGCGATTAAAATATTGTCAATAACCGCTTCGGTAATAACCAACAGGGGAATGTTCTTAAAATATTTTTTATCAACACCGAACAAACAATAACCCCACACAGGAAGGGTAGCATATAGTGTCAATATGCCGTTGACCACTATAGGGATAAAATTATTTATTCTAAATATCAGTGATAAGGTAATGATAACCGCCAGTAAAAATATATTAAACAGGACGATTAAATAAAGCAGTTCTATTCTGTTTCTATGCTTTATATATACAAAAGCGAACAAGGTAATATGGGCGAGGCAGATACTATAGACAGAAATCCATACTATCAGGTTAAAAACAGTCATATTTTGATAATATTATAAAAGACCTCTATTGGGTTGGCAATAGTATCAAACCCAATGATGACCTCTATATCATCTTTACCGTATCATCTCCAGCGCCTGCTCATGCCAGACCGGTTTGCCGCCGCTTCTGCCGGCGAAAATGACATGGCTGGTATAGCCCGCGTCCAGCAGGGTTTGGCAGGCGGTTTGATAATGGCCGTCAATGTCCTGGGCATTGTGGGCGTCGGCGCTGATCATGACCGGCACATTATGCCGCCGCAAAAGGCGCAGTATTTCCGGTGAAGGATAGGTTTCGCTCAGGTATCCGCGGTTAATCCCGCCGGTATTCACTTCTACCACAAAACCGCCGGATGCGGCGGCGCGGACAACTTCCTCTATCCGCTGCGTATAAGTTTTACTTTCTATGTTAAAAAAACGGTGTGCGGCATTGTTTTTTTTAACCAGGTCCAGATGGCCTATAATGTCAAAGCCGCCCAGGGCAAGCATTTCGGTGACCGCATCCCAGTAAGCGTTAACCATGGTCTCACCATCAGCGGCGAAGCCTTCCCTGATTCCTTTTTCCAGTTCCGCCGCCGGGCCGTCAACGGTAAACGGCGCGCCATGCGGCGGCACCAGATAATGCACCGAGCCGATGAGGTAATCTAAATTTAAGCCGGTAATGTCATTGTCCAGCGCGGAGCGCAGCCCCTTGATATAATCAATTTCCAGCCCCAGATAAACGGCAATTTTGCCCTCCCAGCGCTGGCGGGCGGCATTGACCTCATCAACATAGTTCCCCAAGCGTTCAACGGGCATATTCCATTCCGTCTTCGGCAAGGTTTTTGCAAGCGGGGCATGGGAACTGAATCCAATGGCGGCAAGCCCTTTGGCATACGCGGTGCGGCACATGGTTTCCACATCGTCTTTGCCGTCACAGAATACCGTATGGGTATGAAGGGAAGAAAAAAAATTAGTTTTCAGGTTTTTTTACCAAAGCCTTTTCAAACTGGCGCATACGGTATGCCGAATAGAGTTCTTTCCCATACTCGGTAATTTCCCAATTCTCCTCATCCGCCGGCTTCCCATCATTGACGCATCTGACCAGTTTGAGCGTGGAAAAATCCGCCATGATTTTTTTGACGGTGTTGGACGGGGTAGGGTAATCCTTGCGAACCGTTTTATCCAGATCGGGGTTAAGTACCGTACCCAGAAAGCGGGAAATTTCGGCGGTATTTTTGCCCAGAGCCATTTCGGGAACGAGCAGTTTGAAAATGCGCATATAACGGAATTGCCGTGAATTTTCCCAATTATCGCCGGAGGTATAATAAAAACTCAATGTCACCTTGTTCAGGGCAAGTACCTTTATCGCGTGTTTTAACTGATCCCGCAGTCTGCTGACCAGTTCACTGTCATCAATTTTTATCCGGCGGCGAAGGGCGTCATTCTCGGTGCTTAAACGGGAAATTTCATTGGCAACCGTCGGGTCTATCAATTTTTCCGACCTTACCCAGCCGGGCCGGACATCTATGTTCAATTGCTGCACCAGAAGGCTCTGCGCTTTTTGGCACAAGTCGGGGGTATTCATCCAGGTCTCGCTGGGACATTCCCGCAGTTTGGATTTAAAGGCGTCAAGTTTGCGGAGAAGCGCCGGGTCACTTTCCCTTTTTGCCTGTGTTGAACGGGCTTTTTCGTCAATCACCAGGGCAAGAACCGGTATGCCTTTTTTGGCCGCTATTGCGCATTGCCTGACCAGGGGCAATATCTTCCCGTCCGAGGCGGCGCTGTATTTGTTGGCCACCAGCGCGATAAAGTAATCACATTCCTCAATGACCTTTTGAAGGAAATTCAGGCTGTTTCGGGCAGTATCGTCAAGATAGTCCGCCATAACCGGAATATGACCCAGCTCCATGACAATCCGGGGAAGCTCTTTTCGCTCATTTTTCAGATCGTCCAATGTAGAACCGATAAAAATGTGATACTTCATGCTTTTAGTATAGGTAAATTCATGCCGAAAAGCAACAAAAACTTATGGACGATACAGGGTATTTTTTCTATTATAAGAGAATGATTGGATTTCTTGTCAAGAAAACATTTTTTGATGTGTGGGACAATATGATCCGTATTGTGCTGCTGAACATGGGATTTATTTTGTCGTTGGTTATTCCGATTATCCTTCCGGGCTTCATCCCTGTTCCCCTGCTTGCCATTGTCGTCGCGGCGGCAGGGTATTTATGGTGTACCGTTTACCTTGCCGCCGCCGCCCTTTCGGTAAGAGCGCTGTCGGACTACGGGATTTTTAGTTTTGCCGATTTTGTGACCAATCTTAAAAAAGGCTGGCCGGCGGGCATAATAATAGGTTTAACAGGATTCTTTTTCTTTGTGGCGGTTAAAATTATTATCCCTTTTTATCTGCAGATGAATTCCCTGATAGGACTGCTTCTGGGGGCGGTGATATTCTGGACGCTGATGCTGGTGCTGGTTGCTTTTCAGTTTTTCTTCGCCATCCGCGCCCGGCTGGATAGCAAGCTGCTCAAAATAATCAAAAAATGCTTTATTATTTTTTTTGATAACCCCGGATTTTCGATTTTTATCCTGTTGTATACGATAGTAACGCTGGTTATATCGGTTGTTTTTGCCTTTCTTATTCCGGGCCCGGCGGGAATACTTCTTTTTCTGGATGAAGCGCTGCGTCTGCGTCTGATGAAATACGACTGGCTGGAAGCCAACCCGCCCGCCGTCGGCTCCCCCAAACGGCAAGCTATTCCCTGGGACGCAATTTTAATTGAAGAGCGGGAAAAAACCGGAACCAGAACCTTCAGGAATTTTATTTTTCCCTGGAAGGATTAGACGGATTAATTCCTGGCGGGAAGTCCCCCAAAAAACCCTGATGCGCGTTCCTTTTTAGGCATATTCCGGGCAGTTGTCTTTAAGACCGGAAATTTGAGGAGTCCGCCGGCATCATGCCCGCGGGGCGATACCTTGACCGGAAGCATATCGTCAATTCCGGGGTAAACCCCTGAAAGGGTATTAAGCTTGGTGACACAAGCCGACTGCTTTTCCTCAATAACCTCAAGCCTGGCCCGGATAAGGGCCTTCATGCGCTCCAGTTTCATCCACTCGTTATACGGGCCAATTTCTGTTCCTGCGGGTCCTGTGCCAAATTTATAGTAATAATCCCGCAAAACCAGCGCCTCATCGTGGGTAAGCAGCACCTTGTTGGGATACAGGTACTTGGCTAACCGCTCAACAACCTGTGTTTCCAGCTTCAGGGCGCCCGCAATGTCTTTTACCGATAAACTCATTTAACCGCCTCCATGCGTTAGATACCTTAAATTATAAGTTATGGAAATTCGGACTTCAAGGAAATCAAGCAAAAAAATGCACAAATTTGCATTTTTTTTGGCAATGGGGGCAAAAACGGTAAAAATCAATGTTGACAAGCAAATAATGCCGGTAAATACTCTATCAGGGGGCGCTTATGACCGATACGAAACTGGCGGTTAATGCCACAATAAAGGAAGGTATTGCCATCGGAACCAGGAATATTGGGCCGATTTTGGTAAATGTCCTGCTCTGGGCCTTGACGGCCTGGATACCCTATCTCAATGTCGGGACAACTATCGGCTTGACAGCGGGCATTGTTGCAAAGGCCAGCAGGGGCGAAATTATCCCCATGACCGAGATTTTTGACCCCAAATACCGGAAATATATGGGGGAATTTTTCCTGGTCTGCGGTTTAATGGGGATAGGCGTGTGTATAGGGACATTTTTCGGCATTATCCCCGGTATTGTCATCGGCCTTGCCTGGAGTTTGGCGATTTTGCTGGTTGTAGACAAGGGAAAAAACCCTACCAAGGCGCTTATTCTGAGCAATAACTATACATACGGCTATAAATGGAGAATGTTCGGCATCTACTTTTTGACCTGTCTGGTTTTTTCGGTAGGCCAGATGATTCTGCTTGGTATTGGCGAGGCCTTAGACGATGACGGGGTTATCTTTGTTATGTCCTTAATAGTGTTTCTTTCCGCGCTTTTCGAGATTTTTGTCCTTATCGGCCTGCAGGCCAGCGTCTACCGGCAGCTTACCGAGGATTGACAGAACATACTTTTCAAATTTATCTTTTGAGGAGGGTAGTATTATGCACTTTGAAAAAGAACAAGCCTTTTACGATGCAAATAGAGCTGAACTGCGGTCAAAATATGCCGGGAAACGGGTTGTCATTGCCAATAACACAATTCTTGGCGTTTATGATTCTGACCGAAAGGCCATACGGGAGACAGTAAAAACAATGCCTCGTGGTTCTTTCATGGTGAAATATATCCCCGAAAATCCTCAGAAGGAAGTAATACGCCTTTCTCCTGTGGGTAACATTGTTGCTTATGGATAAAAAGCACGCCGTACTTACCTATACGCACATTGGACTGGTTGATGCTATTTTAACGCCAGTAGAGCTGTTTTTTGATGTTTATGATGAAGTAACCAGTTACTTAACCAATGCCCTTTGGGATACCGGCGCTATGGTATCTGTTATATCCCCGGAGATCGTATCAAAATTGAATCTTGATATTGTGGATGCCATTCAGATTGCCGGTATCAATGGGGAAAGTCTGGCGGAAGTTGCTATTATATCTATCCATTTTCCCAACGGCGCTGTTATCGAGGATGTCCGGGTCGCAATTTGCAATATGTCCCCTGGAAATGAAATGATAATCGGGATGGACGTTATAACACAAATGGACATTGCCATTACCAATGGATGCGGACAAACCCAATTTTCATTCGCCATACTGCCATTTGAAGACAGAATAGACTTTGCAAAAAATCAGGATAAAAATAGCACTGATAGTAACTAAAATTACAAGCCGAAGAAATACCCCCTCAAACCCCCACATATAGCGCAGGTATTTCACCTAACGACGCTACAGAATTCGGGTGGCTGCCATCATTGCATGTTCATATTTCATTCTTGACAATCCATTTCTCATGGTATAACATATAGAATATGGAGCAGGTTATTGCGGAATTGGTGGCATTAAACAAAAAAACCGATATAATAATCGGCATAATGCAAAAGCCGGAAAACAGGTTTTTGAAGATTTTGGAGATTTTAGGAAATGCAGCAGGGGTTGTCGGACTTCTGGCGGTAATTGAAATAATAAGAACCTGGATTATAGGAGGTTGAAATGTATATTCAATTATGTATAGCTATATCGCTCACTCTCATCGGATTTTCAATAGCGGCTTTTGCACGGTATTTGC
>JAIRRB010000030.1 GCA_031256195.1 Treponema sp. | reverse complement strand
TGGAACTTTCAAAAAAACAGGCGGTATTATTTATGGCGGCAACGCTCCTTTAGGTTTACGAAATACAGCCGTAGAAGGATTTGGTACGCCTCTTTGTTATGGGCACGCCGTTTCCTTGTCTTTTTCGCACAATACATTATCGCATTACAGAAATGATACGGTCAAAGAAAATGATAATCTTAGTTACACAGGCGCGGCGGGACAAAACGGTGTTTTTGGCAAAGGGGAAAAATGGGATACTCCTGAAAGGCTTTCTCAACGGGAAATTTTTATTTTAATCCTGATAGTTTTTGTCTTAATTTTGCTTGCCGTAATTGTTATCTGGAGAATTATATTAAAAAAGCGGTTAAAAAAAGAGGGTATGGTAAACGTACCCCCGGTAACTGACCTTGCGCATTTCAATCTGTCTGTCGGCGAAAAAGAATTATTTGATTTTCTATTAAATGATTATACCATGAAATATATCGCCAGCGCTTTGAAATTATCTGTTTCCGGGGTTAAATACCGCTCTGACAATTTGTACGGCAAATTAGGCGTTAAAAACCGCAGGGAGATGTTTGTCAGGTTTGGAGGGAATAGGTAACGCTGCGCACTCTGGCAATTATTCAAAAAATAATGGATAATAGGTATAAGAGTTAAAGGATAAACAACAGCATGAAAACGATTCGTATTACTCTTGCGGTGTGCCTGATTTTTTTGGTCAGTCCGCTTTTTGCCCAGCGGAAGATAACCATAAAAATGGCGTCGCCCATTCCGGAAAATACTCCCTGGGGGCATTTTTTTAACCAGCTTGCCGACGACTGGAAAAAAATAACCGGCGGCGAGGTAGACCTTATTGTCTACCATAACGGCGTGGCAGGCAGCGAAAGTGATGTGGTACGCAGCCTCAAATTGAACCAAATTCAGGCTGCGGTGCTTTCTACGCTGGGGCTGTATGAAATCAGCCCGGAAATAATGACCTTAAGCTGTCCGTTTTTGATTCGCAACGATGATGAACTTGATCTGGTTCTTGCCGGACTTACCGGCGAACTTGAGGAGAAAATCAACGGTAAGGGGTATTTTACCCTTGCCTGGGCGCGGGTCGGCTGGGTTAAATTTTTTTCCAAATCTCCGGTCTTTGTGCCCGCGGACTTAAAAAAACAGAAGCTGGGAACCAATGCCGATCAGGCGGAATTAAATCATGTTTTCAAAGCTATGGGCTTTCAGATGGTTCCTGTTGAACGGAATGATATTCTTATCGCCCTGAGCAGCGGCATGGCGGAAGCGGTTTTTCAAAGTCCGGTTGCGGTGGGGAGTACCCAGGTCTTCGGTCTTGCGAAAAATATGGCATCCATTAATGTCGCCCCTTTTCTGGGAGGCTTGATTTTTAATCAGCGGGCCTGGCGTTCAATTCCGGATAAATACAAGCCCCAGATGATTGATGCGGTCAGGAAAAACGAAGCGAAGCTGGACCGGGACATCAGGAAACTGGAAGACGACATGATTAAAACCATGGGAAATTACGGACTGAAGGTAAACCAGTTAAACCCGCAGCAGGAACAGCTCTGGTATGATGAAATCGGACGGGCCATGCCAAGCCTTATCGGAACAATATTTGACCGGAACATTTACGGCCGTGTCGAAACCATGTTACAAAACTACCGGAACGAGCGCCGCTGATGGAACACCGCCGTTTTTCTTTCCGTTCAATTTTTCCCCTGATTGAAAAAGGCGTTTGTATTGCCGCTCTGGTTTCTCTGGTGCTTATTGCCACGGCGGAGGCCCTGGCCCGTTTTTTCGGGGCCGGTATTCCCTCCGCGGCCGGGCTGTTGATACACATTCTCCTTGTGCTGGGGCTTTTTTCCGGTATGTTCACCGCCGGTACCGGCGAACACATTTCCATTGCCCTGATTCACTATATAAAAGACGAAAGGATACGGCAGATTATCGCCCGGATTACGGGTTTTATCGCGGTTTTTATCTGCACCGTTATCACCTGGTCTTCGGTCTCATTTATCAAAGTCGCCATACAGCCCAAACTAATCGGCTTTATTCCCAATGTGGTTTTTGTTCTGGCGATGCCCCTGGCCTACGGTGTTATGGCTCTGCGTTTTGCCCGGCAATTACCCGTTAAAAGCCGCGTTATTCCCCTGCTGGCACTGGTTTTGGGAAGCGCCGCCGCTTTTCCGGTTATCGTAAAAATCATCTGGGGCATTAACGCGCCGGATGCGGTCTATTATTTAACCGATATTTTTTATGATATGGTGTTCCGTGTCAGACTGCCGCTGATTATACTGCTGATTACCGTGGCCCTTATGGGCGCGCCCGTTTTTACCGTAATAGCCGGCATCGCTCTGGTCATTATTCAGTCCGCCGGGGGCGCAGCCGAGACAGTCAATAATTCCATTTTTTCAGCCTTTACCGAAACCAGCATCATCGCTATTCCCCTGTTCACTCTGACCGGCTTTATACTTTCCGAAAGCCGCGCCGGACAGCGGCTGGTAAACAGTTTCCGCTGCCTGTTTAGCTGGATTCCCGGAGGCATGATTATCGCCACGATAATTATCTGCGCTTTTTTTACTTCTTTTACCGGCGCTTCAGGCGTGACTATTCTCGCGTTGGGAGGAATTCTTTTTACGGCGCTGAGCGGGTCTTCTTACCCGGAACGATTTACCATCGGGTTGCTGACTTCCGCCGGATGTATCGGCCTCTTGTTTCCGCCCTCGCTCCCCATCATCCTTGCGGGAGCCGCATCACGGACCAATATTGTTCACATGTTTTTGGGCGCTCTGATTCCGGGCTGTATTTTGGTTATCGCCATGATTGTTATCGGCATTGCCGCATCCAAAAAAATAAAAATTCCGGTGGAGCCGTTTCATTTTGGCAAATCAGTATCCGCCCTTAAAGAATCGGCGGCGGAAATACTGCTTCCCCTTTTCCTGATCATTGGGTATTTTTCCGGCGCTTTTTCGCTCACCGAGATTGGGGCCATATCGGTAATATATGTGTTTGTCGCCGAGGTGCTGATTCACCGGGATATTCGATTTTCTGACCTCCCCAAAGTTTTTTACAAGGCCCTGCCCATTATCGGCGGCGTACTGTGCATTATCGCCGCGGCAAAAGCCCTGTCCTATGCCATTATAGATACCCAGGCTCCTGAAAATTTCGCCCGCTGGATGCAGGGAGCCGTTGAATCAAAATACCTGTTTCTGTTGATACTGAATGTGTCTTTGCTGGTTGTCGGCTGCCTGATGGATATTTTTTCGGCGATTCTGGTGATTCTTCCCCTCGTTTCCCCGCTGGGCGTGGTCTACGGCATTGACCCGGTACATTTGGGAATAATTTTTATCATGAATCTGGAACTGGGTTTCCTGACGCCTCCCGTGGGGCTTAATCTTTTTCTGGCAAGTTACCGTTTCAAAAAACCCTTTACGCAGGTGTGCCGTTATGTGCTGCCCTTCCTGCTGGTACAGTTGGCGGTACTGCTGCTGGTAACCTATATCCCCATTCTTTCAACCTATTTGCCGAGGTTTTTCTGATGGAACCGTATGTCCCGCAACTGGGCATTGTTTATCCTTCCCAGCCGGATGGACACATGGGTGATTTACAGCTTAGCCGTGAAATAAAAATTGATGAACATTATCCCTTTCTGAACAAATCGTTCAAATTCAAATTGATACGGAGTCTGGTATATCTGGCGATTTTTACCGTAGTGCCTTTTTTGCTTTACCTGCGTTTTGCCCTGAAAATTGAAGGGAGGAAAATTCTTCGTACCCATAAACAACTTCTCAAAAACGGGGCCATGACAGCTTCAAACCATATTCAAAAATGGGATACGCTGTGCGTACTCAGGGCGATTCGTTACCGCAGCATATATTTTCCCGTTTGGAAAGACCTGCTCGGCGGTTCCGATGAAGGTTTTGTCCGCTTTACCGGCGGCATTCCCATCCCTGACGATATTCATACCATTAAATTTTTTAACAGGGCGTTTGATGAAATTAACGCGCGCAAAAAATGGATTCACGTTTTTCCCGAAAGTTCCCGTTTTGATTTCTTTCAGCCCATCAGGCCGTTCAAGAAAGGCGTTTTTACCATGGCCTGGCGTTACCATCTGCCGGTTATCCCTATGGCTTTTTCCTACCGTAAACCCCGTTTCCCTTTTACTCTGGTTAATCTCTTCCGGTCAATCATTGGTAAACGCCCACTCCCCATGATTACCCTGCGTATCGGTGAACCTTTATTGTTTGATCCCCATCTGGGCCGTAAGGAAGCAGTGCAAAAAATACGGAAAGAATGTCATGAAGCCGTGGTGCGTCTGGCAGGTATCAGCGTTAATCCGTATCCGCCCGAAGGAGATTAGCCCCGTTTCATCAGCAGTTTTACCAAGTCGTCCCAGACACCCGCATACATCACCAGCGAAGGCCCCTGCGGTTCCTCGTTTTTGGGATGGCGGCGGTAGGGATCAAGGCGGAAATAGCGCCTGCGGCCGGTTTCAAGGCAGAAAAAATGCATGCCGGCCCTGAATGCGCCCAGGCCGTCGGTTGCTTCACGGTCGCCAATAACCAGAACTTCTTCCGGCGCGGCATCGAGGGCGGCGGCAATCTGGTAGAATGGCCTGACCGCGGGTTTTTGCGCGCCGAAAGATTCAGGGCCGTACAGGAGAACCCGGGGGCCGAAGTGCGACCCCAGGGCTTCCATGCGCCCTTTCAGAAAAGGATAATCGGAATAGACGGCAATCCGCGGGGCATTCACCGTTTCAAACTGACAGAACAAGTCCTGCAAGCCCGGCCTGTATTGATAATGTTTTTTTAATACCCGCGCCATGCGGGGCATATAATGGTTTAAGTACCAGTTTCGTATTCGCTGGGGCGAGCGGAAACAGGCTTTCCCCAGCGCGGTGAAAAAGGCCCGGTAATATTCCTCGGCGGAAGCATAATCACAGCCGGCAAAACGTTTGCGGATAAGCCGCTCCTTCAAGATGCGCCGCCATTCCCAGGGACGGCCGGCAACCAGATAAAAAGGCAGAAGTGTATTGTCAAAAAGGGTTCCGTCAAAATCAAAGATAATGCCTTTGATATTGTCCAGCAGTTTCGACAGGGAATGATGTCCCGAAAAATTTTCAATACTGCCGCCGGCGCTGTAATGGGCGGCGGCAGCCGTATTGCCCAGGGTGACATCGTCCAAGTAGACTTTGTTCACCCGTGCGGGAAATGCTCTCATTTAACCAACTCTTTGAACATGGCGTGGCGTTTTTCATCCTGCATGAGGAGATTAACCTTGAATTGGCCGTCCCGGTATCCCCGGTCAATGCAGACCGCCTTGAAACGTTCAAAAGACTCAGGACCCAAAAGCGCGGTTTCCGGCGCTTTTATCCGGTTAGAGCCGCGTTTTTCCCGGTACTCGGGGTTATACTCCTGCAAACAACGGTCAACACCGGCGGTAAATTCCTGCGCCTCGACAGCGGAAATATTCTGATTTGCGAATTCAAAGTAAAATTGATAATTTGATTTTTCCAGATCGGCAAAGCCCACAAAGAAGGGAACCTGTTTGCCGGTCTTTTTCTCTGTCTCGTGTACCGCCTCGATAAACTGCCGTTCATGGAGTTTTTCTCCGGTTAAGTTAATGGTTCCGTTTATCTTTTGAATGTATTTAAGCAGGGGGAATTGATAATGAAAACCGGTAATCTCCAGCAGATCGTTCATATTGTAGCGGTACAGCCCCGCGTTAGTAGTAACCAGCATACAGTAGCGCTGGCCCTTCTGAACCTCGTACAGCTGATAAATTTTGGGATTGGGATTATCAAGATCGGATTCATGGATAAACTCAAAATAATTTTTGTTGCCAAAAACGGTAGTGTCTTCGACACTGCTCTTGAGTACCAGACCGGCTTTACATTCGGATGAAACGTAACTGAACTCATGGAACAGGCAAGCGGGCGGGAAAGAGTCCTTGATTTTCTCAAAATAGATTCTGGTATTGCCGCAGAACCAGACATTGGCTATCTGCATATTGGGCCAGTAATGTTTGGGCAGCACCGTCCCGTAACGCTGTTTAAGTTTTCGCAGTTCCTCCGCCCGCCGCGGATTTGGTTTGGTATAGGCTTCCAGCGCGGCGCGAATATCATCGGGCATGGAGAACTTTTTACTCACCGTTCCGTGTTCAATATCATCGCAGTAGTCATCATAAAATTCATTAACATTGGTCTGCATTTCTACCAGAGTGCTGGGGTTCGCGGTAATAATGAGGTGCGCGTCCCGCTCAATGCCCATACGCATAATCGCGTAATACCGCGCCTTGTAATCGGCGATATGGAATACATCCGCCGGCGCGGTATGAACCCCTTTCATAAATCCGGGAATATCCCGGTGCATAATTCCTGAGATGGAACCATACACCGTACCGTCCGGCGCCGCGCCCTCGATGGCCTTGCCCACAATGGAAACACAGGCGCCGTAAAATACCCGCGGCTTATTCTTGAGCAGGGTGTAGAACCACATTTGGTTCATTTTTTTGTATACGTCCTGATAATACTGCTCCGTAACAGGTATCCATTTGGGTTCTTTGGTCGTTCCGCTGGTGGTAGCGTACAGTTTGGGCTTGCCCGGAAACAGAATGTCGGCTTCGCCGTTTTTGTGCCGTTCCACATAGGGCCGCAAATCCTCGTAATCGTTAATTTTGACATTTTTTTGATACAGGCCAAACAGTTCTTCCGGCGTTTGGGCCGCCAGAATCTCATCAAAATGATGTTCTTTTCCATAAACGGTATCTTTGGCCGCAGTCAGTGTACGCCTGAGGGTATCCGCCTGGCTTTTCTTCCCGTTTTTGGAAGCCTTGGTCATCTGCCGAAGCCCCTTTTTACCGACAATGCTAATGGCCACTTTAATGAGCCACCACTTTTTTATCCGTTTTTCTTTCATGGTAATACCTCCGTTTTTAATGTAAATGTAGTATACCGGATATCAAGGCATTTGTCACCCGCGGCGCCTGATTATGTATGGTTAAAATTCTGATTGTTTAATTAAACAACATATTTTGGGCAAATTCATCCATAAAGGACGGGTCTGCGGCAAGGTCAATCACCGAACATTGAGCGGCTATTTGTCTGCATGTACCCAAAAAGTTTTCTGTAACAAGGCATTGTGCGGCTCCCTGAAGACTTAAGTTTCCGCAGACAGACAGCCTGTCAAAAAATTCTGGCGGAAAAATCCCCGTGGTAACCGCGTTTTGTTTGTTGATAAAAAAGCCAAAACCGCCGGCGACAAACACCTGGCGTATATCAGCCGTGTGCAGGCCGGCGTTTTTGCAGAGTATTTTTATGCCCGACAGAATGGCGCTTTTGGCCAGTTGAAATTGCCGTATATCTGCGGCGCTGACACCGATGCCGGGGGCCGGATAAAAGCCTTTTGCTGAATCCGCCATAAAGCCGGTTTCATCGATTATTCCCTGTTTGAGCATTACCGCAACCGCGTCAACAAGGCCGGAGCCGCAGATACCAACAGGCGGGACATTCCCAATGGTGGTTACCGACACGGAGTTTCCGTTCCATTCCACCCCGCTGATTGCTCCGGCGACTCCGCCCATACCGCAGGAAATTTCCGCCCCTTCAAAAGCCGGGCCTGCCGCCGTGGAACAGCAGATAATATTTCCCCGATTAACCAGGGCCATTTCGCCGTTGGTTCCTATGTCAATAAAAAGGGAAGGGCCGGGGATATTCATAATATCAAGGGCCGCAAGCCCCGCGGTAATGTCCCCCCCTATAAAAGCGGCAATGGAAGGGAGGACGGTTATGTTTTCAACCGAAAGTGCGAGGACTTCCCCTTTAAGCATTTTTTCCGCAAGAAACACCGGGCTAAAGGGCAGTTTTCCCATGCCGGAAGGGTCAACATTCAGAAACAGGTGGAGCATGACCGTGTTGCCGCTGACGGCAAGGTGTTCGATTGTTTGGATACCATTGCGCTGTTGAAATAATTCAAGGATTCGTTGCGTTTGCCGGTTTATCAGGGTAAAGAGTTCGGCGGTTTTGCCTTTCTGCGCCGCGCTGACGCGGCTCATGACATCGGCGCCGAATGACCGTTGATCGTTTAACACCGAAATGGTATCCAGCGCCAGCGCGGTATCCACATCAATCAGCCGGGCCGAAACCGTGGTAGTCCCGATGTCAAGGGCAACCCCGGTGCGGGCGCTTTCTGCAAAGCGGCGCTCTGCCGGAGCGCGCTCCGTAGGAGCGTGTCCGTTTTCAGCCGCCGTAATTTCGCCGCAGTCGATGGTAATATCGGTAAGGGGAACCGCCGCGCAGGCCCGCACCCAGCCTTCGCTGTCCGGCGTATCGCCGCCGACCCGGCCATCAAGAAGCCGCACCTTGCATTTGCCGCAGCGGCGGCGTCCGCCGCAGGGCGCAGACAATATAAAACCCGCCCGCGCACAGGCCAGTAAAACGCTTTCCCCGGTTTGGGCATTGCAGATAACGGGACTGTTATGCAGGGATATTTTCACTAATTATAAAAAGCCCGGCAAACTTCCGCCGCGGTGGCCGCGTCCGCGGTATAGGCATCGGCTCCTATTTCATCGGCAAAACTCTGGGTTACCGGCGCGCCGCCGACCATGATTTTTACCTTATCCCGCAGACCCGCCGCTTTCAGCGCGTCGATGGCTTCCTTCTGCATATACATGGTTGTCGTCAGCAGGGCGGACAGGCATAAAACTTTTGCGTCCGAATTCTGCACGGTTTCAACTATTTTTTCATTGGCGCAATCCACTCCCAAATCAAGCACCTCGATGCCCTTGCCTTCAATCATCATTCTGACCAGATTTTTGCCAATGTCATGGAGGTCCCCTTTTACCGTACAGATAATAGCTTTGCCGGCGGACTGTACCCCCGCCTCGGTCAGCGCCGGTTTCAGGGCGGCTGAAGCGCGATTCATGGCGCGGGCCGCTACCAGCACTTCAGGAACAAACACCTCACCCCGTTTGAATTTTCCGCCGATTATATTCATCCCCGTCAGCAGGCCCTTGTCCAGAATATCAGCTGCCGCCGCGCCTTCGCCCAGCGCCTTTTCTACCGCGCCGACAATTTCTTTGGCTTTACCCTTTTGCAAAAGTTCGGAAATTTCATCAAAGGAAGTGGAAAAATCACCCATACATACCGCCCCTTAAAATCAGGATTTAATGTGAGTATAACATATTTTCCCCTGAATTGAAATAGGCCGATAGGGGAGGGGCAGCGGGGGCGGCACAACATTTGGAATTCCACCACGGAGGACACGGAGAGGAGGATTTTCGCGTCAAAAACTCCGTGCAACTCCGTGGTTATATTCTTCTTATTTTTTCATTAAAACCACATGCCAAAGCGCAGGTTCATCATTTGCTTTTGATCTATGGGTGGGTCGAAAATCGGCGTTGGGTGATTATACACCCTGTTCATGATGTACACAAAAGCGACGTAGGCGTTTTGAAAGTTAAGCTGGATTTTTGGTTCAAACTCGATTTGCCAGTACGGAGAGCCGGGATATACCTTGTACTCGCCGAAATCCTGCTTCCACAGGAATGACGCGCCGATTGTCAGGAACCGGTCAAACAGGTGATGATAATAACTGGGTTTTATGTGCAGAACGTTCCGCGTTTCCAGAACGTCGAATCCAAAACGGATTTGGGCGGTAAACCATTCGGGGGCGTATTCGGCAAACAGCCAGTTTTCAAATTTAATACAACTTTTATTTATTTCTTCTGCGCCGATTCCTTCATACACGCCGAGCGCCCAGACTTTTAACCCGTCCAGGTAATTATTCAGAATTTTTTCTTCCACACGGTAAATCAGATCATCGCCTTCATTTCTTCCGGTAAGACCGCTGCCACCACGCTTGTCAACACCACTATTAAGCCGGTAGGCAAAACGGACCAGAAAATAATCGTGTATATATGATACGCCGAGTACCGATTCCTTCAGTATGTCCAGCAGGGTTGGATTGCTTGTATACCCCTGGTCCAAACTGCCGTTAAACCAGTTAAGGACAAAGCCGACGTTTAAGCCGGGTACATAAAAGGGCTTATACTCAACGCGCACGCCGCCGTTCAGCCCCATTGCTTCCAGTTCTTTCCATTTTTCCGGGCCGCCGGTTCCCCAGGGGGAAGCGCCCAGCTTGCCGAGGGAAAAGGTCAACTGGTCTTCAAAACTGTTGATATAACCAAAAGCGTAGGGTAAGAGTGATGATTGAAGTTGAGAAGAGCCCCAGTTATCATACTCAAGGCGTATCTTAAAACCTACATTGTCCCGGGCAAAATCCACATTAAGCCTGAAACGCCCCTGATAATTTCCCGCGTCATCAAGGTTTTTGAGGCTTACATTTTCTTTGGGGTCGAGCCCGACTTTTTCATCTTTTTCCCACAGAAAACCGGTTTTTACTTCCCCGCTGAGCGTCCAGTAGTCTTCGGAAAAAACGGGAAACGTTACCGCTATAAGCAAAAGAGCGATAATAAACTTGTTCAATTTGAACCTCCTGGAATGGAGTTGTGTTCTGGTCAATTTTATTGACCAGAACACAACCACGATGTTACTCTACTTCGTAAACTTAAGCGAAAGGATTTGTCCCGCCGACAACTGAACAAGCGCGGAATTTTTATCCTGTAAGACCGTAACTTTTTCGGTCCTGAACATCGCGTCTCTGGTTGTTCTGACCGCCTGAGCGCCGGAGATTTCAAAACCCGCCGGAAGCTGTATTTTTACGGCTCCCAAATCGATACCGCCCGTACCGGAGGTGCTTTGCGGAGTAAACATAACCAGTGAATAGGAATTGCCGTCCTGCGACACAAAAGCGGTTACTTTTGCCACGGTACTGTCCACATTAAACGTCGGGTTGTTCACGTTATTGGTTCCCAAAGGCGCTCCGCCCGCGGTAGTGCCGCTGACGGTGACATCTACACGGGTAGTGTCAATTGAAAATTTCGCATAATGGGAAAGGCCGTAACCGCGCGGCAGAATCTCGCCGTCATTCGTACTGTTTGAGCCGTCTCCTATAAAACTGTAGAAACGTTTTGCCGTCCACCAGATAAAGGCGTTTTCGTTATTAAGCCTTATGACCAGGTCAACGTCATTCATAAACTTCCAGATATAGTTATAGGTTGAATCGAAATCATATTGTCCCGCGCCGCTGTTTAAGTTATGTTCGGTCATCCAAACTTCTTTTTTATCGTTGGGGAAGCTCGGATGATTCCAGGCTTTTTCATAGCGGCTCTGCTGATTGCCATACACATGACGGCCTATTACGTCAATTGCGGCGCGGGAGACCGGGTCGTCCAGGGCCGGGTCGTTAATGCTGGTGGTATTCGCCGATTCTCCGTTCATGGTAAGAACATAAGGAGTTTCCTTGCCGCCGCCCCAGCCTTTAATGCCGTCGGTAAAATGGCCTTCCTGTTTAAAGAAATCGCGCATCAAGGTCGCCGGTTCCCATTCACAGCCTTCATACTCAGCCCGGAAGTTGGGTTCATTCTGTATTGATACGGCGTATATGGGCGCGCCCTTTCTTAACATAACCCGGCAGTATTCGGCGAGGTATGCGGAGTAAAAAGGCCAATACTGCCGCAGCAATACCGCGTTCCCTGCCGAACCGCCGCCGTCAGTGGAACCGTTTGATTTCCATTCTGCGGGCGGGGACCAGGGGCTTGCCAGCACATAGCCGTTGTACCCGTTTACCAGTTTTACCATATCATAATAATGCGATTTATCCTGGCTGTTTATTTGATTTCGTACCAACTGCTGCAGTCCATCTTCTATATCCGTACTGACGGACGGAATCTGAATCCGCAGCATGTTGAATCCCAGCCCGGTATCGGGGTTAAACATTTTTTCGTAATCGGAAAGGTAGTCCTGCGGAACATTATCCCATATAATCGCCATGCCGCCATATCCGCGAATGTATTGCTGTTTGGTATTGGTTACGGTAATGGTCGCGTTGACGATCAGCGCCTGTACCGCGGCGGGGAGGCTTAATGTTTCGGATTCTTTACGCCCCGGCGCGTCCGCCCTGGTGTTGGTGACCGCCACATAATAATAATAGCTTCCGTCTGTAGTAATTACCGGCGTATACGTTGCCAAAGTCGCCCCGCCTATCTCTGTTCCGCCGGTATTGGTGAATGAGTCAACCGAGTACCACTGATAGCTCAGCGTGCCGGTGTCAGTTACCGATGCGGTTACCGACAGGGGGTCTACCGTCAAGCCGACTTCCCATTGATACAGGGCGCTTTCAGGCTGTACGTCAATAACCGGGTAAAAGGCATTGGCGGGATCATTGATGGTAATGGTTACCAAATTACTGTTAACCGATTTTGTTTTCGCGCCCTGCTTGTTATTGTTGGTATTGGTAATCTTTACATAAAGGGTATGAACGCCTTCTTCCATTTCCGGTAATATCAATGATGAGCCGGTGGCCCCGGGAATGGCTTCTCCCCCGCCGGCATTCCATTCCTCGGCGTTCGCTGTATACCACTGATACGACAATGCGCCGCCGTCGCTTACCGTCGCGGTTACCGACAGGGGATGGGCTGTGTCTCCTATGGTATACGTTCCATTTTGAGGCTGTACGGTAACAACCGGCTCCGCGGCGTCTCCGGCAGTGAGTTTACTTTGTTGATACCCCATGTCGCAGGTTAATAAAAAAAGCGAGAATACCAGCAGTATGCCCGCGCTCAATGTCCTGATTATTTTTGTGTTCATCATTTTCCTCCACTTCATAAAAATTTGCCGATGCCCCTTTTCAGGGACACCGGCATAATAAACGCTCCAAGGTCAATTTTTATTCAGCAATTAATTTTACCGACTTTATGATTACCTTGGCTGTGGCTGTACCTTTAACTTTTACGTCAATTTTTCCCTGACCGCCCGAGAAGTCTGCTGTTGAAAAGACACCGCCAGTTATTGACCATACCAAAGCTCCGCCTGCGCCTGCATTATAGCCAAAATTTGACAGAGAGGTGCCATCGCCCTTAAACATTTCGGGAAAAATTACGTTGGCATACTGTTGGTCATTAGGAAGAACGACTCCCGCTGCGTCTGTACTAACGCAATCAAATTCCAGCCTGACATACTTTGTTATATCAAAAGTGGCTGGAATCGAGAATGAAGCGACAGTAGCGTACTGTGCAATTGTTGTTGCTCCATTATCAAACACAACAGCGTTTTCTCCCGCGTCCCAGTTAGCATGGGAACTGGTAACCAACTCAATATCCACAGCAACCGTACCAGAATCCCTTATGGTAAGGCTGGCAATGGCGCTGTCTATTGATTTGCTGGCGCCACTTGCGGTGTTGGTAACCACTACCCAGTAGAAGTATGAACCAATAGCCGAGTCAGTAGGCGTATAGGAAGCGGAGTCAGTTCCCACCGCTGTGCCGCCTGTGTAACTGTTGGTAGTATTTGTATACCACTGATACGACAGGGTTCCGCCGTCCGGAGATACCGCTGTTACCGTAAACGGAACGATATTCATAGCGTTGTCGTACATACTCTGGGCTGCAGGCTGTGCAGTAATTGCCGGCCTCTGTGCGCCCATTGTGTTGCCGTCAAGCAACAATTTGGCTTCGGCCAGAGCGGCGGCATTCTGATAGGTATTGGTAGTTGTATTGTACCATTTAAGTACCGCAATGCGCCTTCCGTCTGGTCCTACCGCGTTAATCTGAATTTCAAGGGCTATTAGTTTTTCATCCGCCAGCGGGTAGGTACCGGTAAAGCGCCAGGGCGCCCGCATGATTATCACATAGCCATCATCGGTGGCGAAGGTGTTTTTCGCGCCAAGGTTATTGAACGCGGTTATCGCGGCTCCCGGATCGCCGGACACATAGCCGTTGGTACCGACACGGTACTGTCCGCCGGTAGTGCTATGGTTGCCGGTGGTAACCGTCGGATACGCTTCGTTAATAAAGAGTTCTACCGATGAATAATTGTGGGCGTCGCTCGTCACATCGTTCCAGCCTTCAGTTGTCATAGGACCGGTCACATCGACATAGAGCCACAAACCTTCTTCGTCCCAGTAGAGTTTTGCCCGTCCGCTGGTATTGGGATTATCATAGAATTCCTCGGTTGATTCCGCGCGGTTCTGTCTGGCTACCGGTATCCATGAAAGTGTATCCCAGATGGGGTCAATGTACTTGTCGTCTGTCGCGTCAGCGGGGTTTGTCAAACTGGGCGTTCCGTAGTGAATAATCATGGTTTTCCAGAGTTCCACGCTTATCTTGTAATAGTTGGTAACCTCTCCGTTATCGGATATTACTTTTATCGCCAGGAATGCATCGTCCGCATCCTCGTCAAAGAGGATTACTTTCTGCTTGTGTTTATTAATACCAGTACCAGCGTCCGTAATACCAGTACTCCAGGTGCTTTCGGCAGAGTCCGCCAGGCCAAACTCTACTGTCGCGTTGGGGTCGTTTGCGATCACGTTTACATAAAAACCGTTATTCGGCTGTTTTACCGTTGCCAAAATATATCCATATCCTGGAGCAGCAATACCGGCCAATGTGGAAGCGGGCGTTCCCAGTTCATCAACATCGTAGATGTTGCCCATTACACTGGTGGTAGTGCCAAATCTAACGGTTTTAAGAGACGCGTCCCAGCCAATCAATATGCTGAATTTATAGTAACGGCTGCTTTCTCCGTCCGCGGTTGTTACTTTAACATACAGGACATCCCCGTCTTCAAAGTCAAAGGTGTCGGTATTCCCAAACGCCGGTTCCGCCGTACCGGGTTTTTTAACCAGCGCATACTGGAATGTCGCGGTGGGATTCGGTGAACCTGCTGCAACTTTCGCAGTGGTGGCAATATTTTTGTCAATGTTAGCGCCTATCGCCTGGGCTGCTTGCCAGCTCACGATTGATGACTTGTCGTTCCCAATACCGTCGATTGTTTTTTCGGCAATCTCCAGGGATGAAAGGTATGTTATCGAAGTGGCTCTTACGGTACGAAACCGGTAATAATTGGTCGTGTTGCCGTTTTCTGATGTTACCCGTACATACAGGTATTGATTATTAATAAGGTCAATACTCTGGGTATTTGCGAAATCATCTTCAGGCAGATTCAGACCCCTGCCGGTCGCCAATGCCACTTTTGCGTTATTGTTCGTGGTGACCGCTACTACCGACGCATCGTCAAGCTCGACTGCGCCTCCCAGAGCAACTTCCACAGTCTGGTCGAGGTCCAAATCACTCAATGCGTCTTCTTCCATCGCGGCGGCCCATGCCGATTGGGAAATGGGAAGCGGCAGATCAGCCGTCGTTAACGCTGTTCCCGCAATGGTGATTGATTTTAATGTTGCGTCACCGCTTTTTTTGGGGGCAGGGTTATCACCGCCGCAGGCGTTCAACCCCAGGATAAGCGCCAGTGCCATAACCATGACGCTTAACTTTACAATTCCGGACTTTGTCATTTACGACCTCCTCAAATGCTGAACCGGCTGTACCGGTTCGCAGACGCGGCTATACACCGCACTATATCGAATAACAGCCCCGGCAATCGGGGCGGTTACCAAATTAAGGAGTATGACATACTCCCAAATCCCATTATAACGGACTTGTGAGACACACCCCGGCGTGTTCTTTGAACACGATGGTTGTCTCACAAGTCTTGCAGTTTCGGGCGCGGACTAAAGTCCGAAAGCCCTGGAAAACTGCTATTTTTATAAGGAAGTTGTTCGGAAACTGAAGTTTCCGAACAACTATAATCGTTCCGGCGTGTCAAGCAATCCCCGAAGACTGAGCGTTTTAACCGGATACGGGCTTTCTCGCATCAGCCTTACCCGCTCGGCAATACTGGGATGACCCGGGCGGCCCCAGTCTACGCGGTTAAAGTCCCAGCGGTAACGAGGGTCGTCAATCGGAAACTGGGACGTGCGGAATTTCGCGTTAGGCTGTTGGCCCGCGAATATCGCCGTAACCACATCGTATTCATCCTGGTCCTGATAGACCCTATGAACATGATCTATATTGTAGAACTTGCACAAATTCCGCCAGATAATAGACGGGTCCTTCAGTTCCTCGGCGTACATTTGGTAGATTTCATCGCACATAAGCCAGTTTGCCCACTGGCTTTCCGGGTTGGTCCTTAAACAATCGTAGCCGTCCTCGTACATGATAATGCGCGGCGCGACCAGCGCGGCGATAAAATGCGCGTCAAAGGGCATAGTGCACAGAACGCCGGACGGGTTGGAACTGTCCAGCGCCAGACCGTTATGCAAGTCCTGCAAATCCTGGAACCGCGCGCTAAACCAACCTCTTGTTTCACTGCGCGCCTGCGCCAGGGGCTGTATCTGATACCAGCCTTCAGATGATACAAGGCCCATCCTTCGTGTAAAACTTCCGTCCCCGTCTGGATTGTATTCGCCGTAAATGTGAGAGCCTGCGGGAATGCCCGGCGTTGTCGTTTCCCAGCCCCGCATTGCCATAATTGACGTTGGAGAATTATGCTCGTCTTCTATCTTGTGATAAAACCACGTTGTTCCCTTTAGGTCGGCTCTGCGGGTGGCGCCAACTCCGTCAACGGGAAGCGGGTCTTCCGCAAAGTCTTTGTACGCAAACGGCGCAATCCAGCGGTCAATAGCGGCGCCGCCTGAACCGGAAGAACCGACAAAAGTCATCCCGATTTGGGTTCCGCCCCGCGCCTGGGCAAACGCGCTGATACACAGGGCGGCCTTACCAGAGCGGGAAAACCCGTAAATGCTTACTTTGGCGGGGTTATAGTAGCCTTTCAGTCCGCCTTCTTCGATTACCGTTAAAACAACGCTCATCGCCCAGGCGTATTCCATATTCACCGAGGGGGTATCTTTATCGGTGACATTAAAACCGTATAACGTAGCGCAGAGCCCCGATCTGTCGGCCTCCGTTCCGCCCCATGCTGTATTGAAACTGGCAACACCCCAGCCGGGACGATTCGCCGTACTGGGCGCTGCGCCGACGCCAAAAGCAAGTATCCTTGCCTGCGCGTCCTGTACCGCGCCTGAGGGCGGGGTATGCGTTACGTTCATCGTCGCCGTTCTGCCGCTTTGAATGTGTTTCAGGCTGATGACGCAGGTGTTTCCGGTGGGGTTATCGGCCCAGGTTATTTCCAATACGCTGGGGTCTATCGAGGGCATTCTGCCGTGCATATAATATTGTAAAATCGCGGATATTTCCTTGCGGCGATTTTCCCAGTCGGCAATGGTTTTTACCGCCTTGCCGTTGGCAAAGTGGAACAGGTCGGGGTATTTGTGATTGTGTCCTCTGGTATTCCATACGGAAGGCTGAGCGTTTCGGTCAAAATAGTTATCAGTTCCGCTGCCCCAGGGGTAGGTCAGTATACCTTCACTCGGCGCGTTGGGGAACATCCGGTACTTCATGTTATAGTCGTCACTGCCCCATTCGGGGTCTGATTCGCCAAAACTGGTATTGTTTGAAGCAAACTTAATATTTATTTTGTAATAAAAAATCACACTCGTATCTTCACCCGTATGTACGGTAACTCTTACCCACAGGACGTCGTTTTCCGACAGGGCGGCGGGTTTTTCCGCGCTAAAGTCCCCGTCAGCGGGCGAAGCGCCAACGGCAAAGGCTGTTTCCGCCCCGGCGTTTTTTACAATCGCGGTAATTGCCGGGGCGATAATGGCGTCGGTATCTGACGTTTTGTTAACGGTAACAGAACCGGCAGCGGCAGCGGATGTAGTTCTTCCCGGAGAACCCAATGTCGCTAAACAATAATTAATATTAATCGTATCAAGCCGCACGTCGACATCCTTTTGAACAACCCTGACGCGGTAATAGTTGGAATTATTTTTGTTCTGGCTGGTTATTCTAATATAGAAGAAATCGTTAGGAGCAAATGACCATGTTGTCTCAGCGGAAAAAGAAGCCGGTTTTGAATCGTCAGAAATACAGGCAAATTGGGCTGTCGCCTTGTCGCTTATTTTTGCCACAATAGAGGCGTCTGCCATTGCCGCCGCGTCCGCCAATTCCAGGTCCATCGTCCGCATGGCGCGCAGGTTACTGGCATCTTTCCACTCTGTGGCGCTGTATCCCAGTCTGATATTGGTTATTTTGCCGCTTCCGATGGAGATTTCAAGCAAATCGGCAGTTGAACTGTCGGTATTTGAGGTTTCCGCATTACATGCAAGAATGAACATAAACGCCACCGCAAGCAGCGTTAATTTTCCAATTCTACCCATAATTGAAGGCCTCCCTGATTTCTATTTTCTATTATGTATGATTTATGCATGGTTGTTCTGATTTTTGCAATGTAAATATTACTTAAAAATGGTATAAAATAGATATTGATTTTAAGAAAAAATATATAAATAAGGTAGAATCTATATATTTCGGTATGGATTATAGAAAGAGAGCGTTATGGTCAATTAAACAGAATCATGGAAAAATAGGTGACGGTGTTTTCGCCGTTATTATAACGCAGGCCCGCGGCCTGGCTGAGTTCAGTTACATTGATTCCCGCCGCCTCAATCGCCGGGAATATTTTTTGGGGGAACCGGCAGGGTTCAGGCCAGGCGCAGTGTTCGCATATGGTACATCCCCCCGCGCCGAAAACGGGATTGGTTGTACCGAATTGCGCGTGCATTTCGGCGGTTAGTTGGTCATGGTAATCTTTCGCCCGCATCATCCCCTCATAATCAAATGAATCGTCCAGATGTGATTTGGTGGTAAACACCAAGGCGGATGAAAAAGACAGTATGTTCTTTTTTTGTTCTTCCCAACCGGCTACGGCCGGGGGGCAGGTCCAGCAGTGGTTGTATTTTCCGCAGGTGTTGGCGGCGCAGGCTTTAAGCAATTCAGGCGAAAAGGTAATGGCGGCGGTTGGTATGACCGCGTATTCAAAGGCGCGGCCTTCAAGCGCCTGTTCAAAGGGGAGCATCCGTTTATTGGGAAAGTTTTTGGTGGAGTTTTTCGCCCAAGGCTCGCGCTTCATCCGCGGTAGGCGCGGATGTTTCGATAATAAGCCCTTTTCTGCCAAAAGTTTTAACCAGATTTTCGGTGTAGTCCGCCAAATCAACGGCAGAGCCCTGAGGATGATCCCAGTAACGCTGGCGCAGACACAGCACCGTCTTTCCCGCAGCGGCGTCCCGCACCGCTTCCCAATTCATCACCTGGGGGATGGTAAAGTCCAGGCCCTTCAGTCCTTCAATTTCCATCATGGCGGGGGCCACATACTGAACGTCCCCGCAGGAATGAACCACAATGCCCCCGAATTCGCGGGAAATTTGACTGTTGTACTTTACGCCGAATTCGCGGTACAAATCCGGTGAAAGCAGGGCCGCCGTATCGTCGCTGACCCGTACGCCGGCAAAGCGGGGGATGGGACAGATGGATTCATGGCCGACGCTGAACAAATTATGTATGCGCCGAAACTGTTCCTTAACATATAAAATGGTCGCCTCGGTTACTTTTTCCAGCAGGGCGTGAACCTCATCGGGGCAGACCAAAGTGGCCTCGATAAAGGAAGTGTAATCCCAAATCATGGAAGCGGTTACCAGCGGGGAGGCTACGTTTACCATCCGCAGGGGCAGAGAAGAAAGGCTTTCCAAAGATTCGATGCGCTGCCACACTTTTTTGAAAACCGGGTTTGTTTCAGGATGGGGAATTGCCAGTTTATAGACATCCTCGGCATTCTCTTCCCGGATAATGGATTTTATCCAGGGATCGGCCTCGTCATTTACCGTGTACTCGCAGCCAAAGGCGGCGGCTATAGTGCCAATTCCCTGATTGGGTTTGATGTTGGGAAGCCCGTAATCATAAACTCCCTCGCGGCTACGGTGCAGTTCTTCGTTCCATTTGACTTCCGCCGCCGGATTATCAAAAAACGCCGTAGTGGCTCCGTGAAAAGGCCCTATCTCGATGGCAAAGGGAACTTCATCGGCATCTTCAAGACGCCAAACGGCATCCAGAATTTGTTTTTTTTCTTCCGGCTTTAATATGGCAGTCATGGGCGCTCCTTAATACACGGGGTTGGTTGATTTTATCATAGCCTTGCCGGTGTGGCAATACACGGTATTCAGCGACAGGGCAACAACAGTATTTACTTAATAAAATCGTACAAGCCAGCCGGAGGGGCCAGCGGGGCGGCAAAAAGTCTGGGGGAACCTACCTACGGAGCCTCCCAGCACTTAAATTACCATGCACATCGTAATACTGTGTAATCATTGTCATTTAAGTGCTGGGCGTTTACTGTCCCCGCCCTCGTTGCCGTTTTTCGCTGGTCTCCTCTGGCAGAGAACCCCAGAAATTTTTTTGCCGCCCCGCTGGCCCCTCCCATGCGGCCTGTACTGATTATATTACCTATTACCACGGTAAATACTGTTGCCATATTTCAGCGCTTACCGGAACATCATAGGTTTAAAGATTTTTTACCGCGGAGTTAAGGAGATAAAGATAATTTTTGTTGGTATTTCCTCCGTGTAACTCCGTGGTTAACTTCTTTTTTTTCCAATAGAAGCGTTTGTTGAAACGAAACGATTTCCTTTGATAAAGAACCGCAGTTCCAGTTCCTGTCCGGCGGACAGGCCGATGCGTCTGTCGGATACGATTTCGGGTTTTTCCCGGCTGGTATGAATCTGTAGTTTGCCGTCAAGCAGACTCAGGTTGTTGTGTTTGCGGGTGATGCCGAAGGCCTGCGTGAGTTTGCCCGGTCCGTTGCAAAGGTTTTCGATTTTTTCGGTTTTGCGTCTTTTTTGCATGAGCGCAATGCCCTGAACAGGTTCAAGGGCGCGGATTAAAACGGCCTCGCCTTCGCCGGTTTTGCCGGAAACGATATTCAGGCAATGGTACATTCCGTAAATAAGATACACATAGGTACGTCCGGCAGGCCCAAACATCGGCGCATTGCGGGGACTTATGCCGCGGCTGGCATGACAGCCGGGATCGTCATGGTACAGGTAAGCCTCAGTCTCGACAATTTTGCCTTTTAAATTCCCGCAAACCAGATATTTACCGAGCAGCGCCCGGGCAAGGTCGATGGTTGGTTGATTAAAAAATTTTTGTCCCAGCGGCATTGCCGCCCATTATAAAAGAAAGCGATGCCGGATTCAAGAGCGCCGGTTTTTTTGCAGCAGCGCGAGAAATTCGGTGCGGCTGATTTCCTGTCCGCCCAGACTGCGGAGATGATTCGAAGGGACCTGACAGTCGATAAAGGCGATGCCGTTCGCGAAAAGATGCTGCGCCAGACTGAGAAAGGCGGCTTTTGACGCATTTGATTTTCGGGCGAACATGGATTCTCCGCAGAAGGTTCTGCCCATACCTATACCGTAGCAGCCGCCTAAAAGTTCGCCGTTATGGTACGCCTGCGCCGACTGAATCCAGCCCAGGCTATGCAGTTCGGTGTAGGCGGCGATGATGTCGGCGCTTATCCATGTTCCCCCCTGACCGGGGCGTTCTACCGCGGCGCAGCCGCGGATGACGGCGGCAAAATCACCGTTAATTGTAATTTTAAACGCGCCTTTTTCCAGTATGGTACGCATGGAACGTGAAATGTGAAGATTTTCGGGAAAAATGACCATGCGGGGGTCGGGAGACTGCCAGAGCAGGGGGTCTTCGGGGCCGTACCAGGGGAAGATTCCCTGTTCGTAAGCGGACAGGAGCATCCCCGGCGATAAATTGCCCCCGACGGCGATAATGCTGTCTTCCCATGTGTGCGGGGGAGGGAAGGGGTAGCGGTCATGTTCGCCCAGATACGGAAAAGCGGGATCCGGGCCGGGGCGGAAATTCATGCTTCCTGCATTTCTGCCGGAACCGGTTCCGTTTCCGTTTCTATATCAATGCAGTACTGTTCGTCCCGCCAGTCCACCGCCGCGCTGCCGCCTGAATTGAGCCGTCCAAAGAGGACTTCATCGACAAAGAAACTTTTGATTTTTTCTTCGATAATTCTGCCGACATTGCGCGCGCCGAATTCCTTGCTGTAGCCTTCTTCGGCAAGCTGTTCCACGCAGGTATCGGTAACGGACAGATGCACATTTTTTTCCGCGAGTTGCCGGATAAAAAGGTCAATTTCCTTGCGGACAATGGAAACCATAATTTCGCGGGAAAGATGGCTGAAGCGGACTACCGCGTCAAGCCGGTTGCGGAATTCGGGGGTAAAGATTTTTTCAACCGCGTCATCTACGGCGCTTTCATCGACAATCCGCTCGCCGAATCCTATCAGCCCCCTGCCGATTTCCCGCGCGCCGGCGTTACTCGTCATTATCAGAATCACGTTGCGGAAATCCGCCTTGCGCCCCTGATTGTCGGTAAGGGTGGCATAGTCCATTATCTGCAGCAAAATATTGTAAATGTCGGGATGGGCTTTTTCAATTTCATCCAGCAGTACCACTGCGTAGGGCTGCTTGCGTACCGCGTCGGTAAGCTGACCGCCGTCTTCGTAACCGACATAACCCGGCGATGAACCGATGAGCCGGGATACGGCATATTTTTCCTGATACTCGCTCATGTCAAAACGGAACATGGTAATGCCTAAAATGTCGGCTAACTGCCGGGCAAGTTCCGTTTTTCCCACGCCGGTAGGCCCGGCAAAAAGGAAATTCGCCACCGGCTTGTCCTTTGCCCTGAAACCGGCCCGTGATTGTTTAACAGCCCGCGCTACCGCGCCAATGGCGGCATCCTGCCCAAAAACCCGCTCCTTCAGTTTTTCATCCAGCAGGCGCAGCCGGTCTTTTTCGCTTTCGCCGACCGAGCGTTCCGGTATGCGGGCGATTTTGGAAACAACCGTTTCTATAAGCGGCAGGCCGACTTCAATGGTTTCAATGATTTTTTCAGCTTCGCCCGGGGCGCCGCCGGTTGCGGTGGTATTTGCGGAGCTAATGCGGGCAAAAGCGCCCGCCTCGTCGATAACGTCAATGGCTTTGTCGGGCAGGCGGCGCTCGGTGATAAACTGGGATGAAAGGCGTACAGCGGCTTCAATCGCCCCGTCGCTGTAACTCACCTTGTGAAAATCTTCATATTTTGATTTAAGCCCCTTGAGAATGGCAATGGCATCGGTCTCGGACGGCTCGTTAATGTCAATTTTCTGAAAACGCCGCGACAAGGCCCGGTCTTTGTCAAAATATTTGCCGTATTCTTCATGGGTGGTGGAACCGATGCAGCGGAGTCTTCCCGATGTAAGGGCCGGTTTTAAAAGGTTGGACGCATCCATTGCGCCGCCGGAAACGGCACCCGCGCCGACCAGGGTATGAATCTCATCAATAAAAAGAATCGCCCGCTCTTTCCTCAGCATCTCTTCGATAACCCGCTTGACCCGCTCTTCAAAATCGCCGCGGTATTTGGTTCCGGCAACCAGCGCGCCCATATCCAGGGCGAAGATGCTGAAGTCTTTCAGCGCCGCCGGCACTTCACCGGCTACTATGCGCTGGGCAAGCCCTTCGGTAATGGCGGTTTTTCCCACCCCTGAATCCCCCACATGGACGGGGTTGTTTTTCAGTCTGCGGCACAGCACCTGCACGGTGCGGTCAAGTTCGTCCTGTCTGCCGATAAACGGTTCCAGTTTATTGTCCCGCGCCTGAGCGGTCAGATCGGCGGCAAAACGTTCCAGGGCGGCTTTTTTGGCCCCCTTGGTCTTTTGTCCGGGTTCGCCCAAATCTTCGTCAGGCATGGTTCCGTATTTGCCGTCATCTCCTTCCCGGGCATAGGCGGGCGTACCGTCGATGCCGTGAGAAAGTACGTCAAGCAGTTCCAGCCGTTTGATGCCGGCCTTGCGCAGAAAATAGGCGCTGTAGTTACGTTCTTCATCAAACAGGGAAACCAAAATGTCGGCTATATCAATCATTTCCTTTTGGGCCGAGCGGCTCTGTATAACCGCCCGCTCAATCACGCTTTGGAAACCCACCGTTTGGGTAGGCTCCGCAGCCGCGGAAACAACCGGGACTTTTTGCTCAAAAAAGCTTTCCATGCCGGTTTTTATCTGTTCGGGATTTGCCCCGCAGGAACTGAGCGCTCCCTGTACTTCGTCAAAGGCAAGCGCCGCATAAAGTATATGTTCCGGAGTAAGGTATTCGTGGTTGCGTACCCTGGCTTCGTTATATGCCGCGTTGATTATGGCCTGTACATGGCCGGAAATCTTCATACTCCCATTATCCCCGATTCAGACCGGTTCTACAATACAGCGGAGGGGGAATTCATTTTCCCGCGCCGCTCGGTGAACCTGCTCCGTTTTGGTAGCGGCAATGTCCCAACTGTACAGTCCCACCAGACCTTTACCCTTTTTATGCACGTCCAGCATGATTTTATTCGCATCTTCAAAATTTTTATGGAATATAACCATCAGCACTTCCACGACAAAATCCATGCTGGTATAGTGGTCGTTCAGGAGAATTACCCGGTATTCATCCGGCTCCTTAACCTTTTCGGTGGCCTTTTCTCTTGTTTTGGTTAAAAGCCGGTTTCCCATAGTGTGTCTAAAGACGCTTATAGTTATTTTAGCACGGATTATTGACTTGTCAAGAGATTATAGATTCAGCAAAATTTTGAATAGACTATCTTTTTTTTGAATATCTTGATATTTGGTGCGGTTTTATGCTAAACTTACCCTTATGGTTGAAGAAGCCATTCTGACTATTGAGGAAGTCGCGCAGTACCTGAGGGTGTCGGAACGCACCGTGTATGACTGGGCGCAGAAGGGCGAAATCCCGTCGGGAAAAATCGGGACTGCCTGGCGTTTCAAAAGGGCGGAAATTGAGCAGTGGGTGAATGACCGGCTTTCTTCAGTCCGGCTTGGCCATCATCTGAAACCGGTGCAGATGCAGGCGGTGCTTTCGCCTGACCGCATCCTTTTTTTTGATTACTCCGCCAAAAGCGACGCGCTGCTTGCCCTTGCCGGTAATCTGGCAACGGCCCCGCAGGTAAAAAACAGCCGGGAACTGAGCCGGGAGATTCTCAGGCGGGAGGAACTGATGAGCACCGCCATCGGCAGGGGTATTGCCATTCCCCATGTGCGGCTGCACTCGGTAACCGACTTGGTGGTCTCGGTCGGGATAAGCCGCGTTGGTATTGCGGATTTTAACCCGCTGGATGATGAGCCGGTGCGGCTGCTGTTTATGATTGCCGCCGCCTACAACCAGCATGCCGATTATTTGCAGACCTTGTCCTTTGTCAGCGCCATGCTCAAAAAACAGGCCTTACGCGATTCCCTGCTGAACGCGCAGAAGGCCGAAGAAGTGTATACTGTTTTAACAGTGCATTCCGGTACAGAATTCCAGGAGGGAAGCTGATGAAAGCGGGAGTTATTGGGGCGACCGGATATGCCGGCGCGGAGTTGGTCAGGATACTTGCGGGTCATCCGGAAATTGATGAATTGATTCTTTCTTCGGTAAGTTTTGAAGGGGATCAACTCGAAGATATTTATCCTAACTTTTTGGGCAGAGTTTCCTGCAAACTCCTGAAAGCCGAAGAGGTCATTGAATCGTCCGATGTGGTTTTTGCCGCTTTGCCGCACGGAGTCGGGGAAAAATATGCCGCCGCCTGCATGACAAAAAAAAATCACTTTATTGATCTTTCCGCCGACTTTCGTTTTGACGCGGATGAAGCGGTTTATAATGCATGGTATGACGGCAAAACGTATCAATATCCCGATTTGCACAAAAATTCCGTGTACGGCCTGCCGGAGTTAAACAGGCAGAAAATAAAAAAACGTGCCGCATCCGGTCCGGTGATTATCGGTAACCCGGGATGTTATCCTACCGGCGGCTCTCTGGGCGCGTTTCCCGCATTGGCAAAAGGACTGAACCGCGCCGATATACCGGTCATTGTTGACGCTATTTCCGGCGTAACAGGCGGCGGCAGGGAGCCATCCCGTTCTTTTCATTACCCCGAATGCGCCGATTCTGTCGCGCCGTACAAGGTCGCCTCTCACCGTCATTCGCCGGAAATAGCGCGTAACCTCGCGGCGATGGCGGCATCGGGGAACAATCCCGCGCCGCAGTTGATTTTTACGCCGCGTCTTGCGCCCATGAACAGGGGTATTCTCAGTGTCATTTACATTCCGCTGACAGCGCAATGGAGCGTAACGGTGAACAACGCCATGATGCCGCCTTCAAAAGAAATCGCGGCGAAAACCGCCGAAATCCGCGAACTTTATGCTGATTTTTACCGGGATGAACCGTTTGTGCGTGTGCTGCCCTGCGGCATGAGCGCCGCAACCAACCGTGTGCGCCAGTCCAATTTCTGTGACATTTCCGTCCACCTGGACATAAACGGCTCAACTTTGATTGTTACCAGCGCCATTGACAACATGGTAAAGGGCGCGGCGGGGCAGGCGGTACAGAACATGAATGTTTTGTGCGGTTTCAATGAACGCGCCGGCCTGGACATGATACCGGCGCTGTTTTAGGTAACTGCTGTTACCGTGCCAGCCAGCCGCCGTCAACCGCAAGGGTAAAACCGTTAATGTAATCCGAAGCGGCGGACGCGAGAAAAACCGCAGCCCCCGCCAAATCCTCAGGCGTACCCCAGCGGCCCAGGGGAATGCGGGCGAGAATGTCCTCGCTGCGCTGCTGGTCGGCGCGCAGGGCTGCGGTATTGTCGGTGGCCATATAGCCGGGAGCGATGGCGTTGGCGTTAATTCCATGCTTTGCCCATTCGTTTGCCATGAGCATGGTAATGCCCTTTACGCCGCTTTTTGAAGCCGTGTATGAAGGCACCCGGATACCGCCCTGATATGAAAGCATGGAAGCGATATTGATAATTTTGCCGCCTGTTTTTTGTTTGATAAACTGCCGCGCCGCCGCCTGACACATAAAGAATACGGTTTTAAGGTTGATGTTAATAACATCGTCCCATTCGGCTTCGGTAAAATCAACAGCGTCATTTCGCTTAATGATGCCCGCGTTGTTGACAACAATGTCAACATGACCGAAATCTTCGGCTGCCTGCGCGAAAATTTTTTCCACCGGCTCAATGGTCAGCAGGTTGGCGGAAAAGTATGCGAAGCGCGTTCCCGCTTTTTCAACCATTGTTTTGGTTTCCGCGGCTTCGGGAAAATAATCAACGCCGAAAATATCCGCTCCCGCTTCGGCAAGCCCCGCGGAAATGCCCTGCCCCAGTCCCCGGCTGCAGCCGGTGACAATGGCTGTTTTTCCGTCAAGACGGAATGAGTCCAGAATGCCCATACAAACTCCTTACCTTAAATCCGTTGTTTTGATATTATCCATGTCGTCAAAAGTCTGATTTTCGCCGGCCATGGCCCAAATAAACGTATATGCCGCGGTTCCCACTCCCGCATGAATCGACCATGAGGGGGAAATAACCGCCTGTTCATTACCCATAACGATATGCCGCGTTTGCTCCGGCTTGCCGTGCAAATGAAAAACAACCCCGCCGGGTGCAATGTCGAAATAAAAATAAACTTCCATGCGCCGTTCATGGGTATGGCAGGGCATGGTGTTCCACACCGAACCCGGCTCCAGAATTGTCATTCCCATTACCAACTGGCAGCTTTGGCAGACCGCCGGATGCACATACTGATAAATGGTACGCACATTTACCGTGGCGGCTTCGCCGAGTTTGCGGGGATTTGCCTTTTCAATGGGAATAAAAACCACCGGATACGCGGTATGGGCCGGCGCGCTTGCCAGATAAAATTTGGGCGGGCTGTTTGTATCGCCCGAAAAAATTACATCTTTTACGCCCTTGCCTATATACAGGCCGTCGCCCTTTTTCATTTTATATTCGGTTCCGTCGGCGCTGACCGCGCCGGTTCCGGCAATGCAGATGATTCCCAACTCCCGCCGGTCAAGAAACACATCGCTGCCAAAATCTTTTCCGCCTTCAAGACGCAGGCTTTTTGTTTTGGGGAAAGCGCCGCCAAAAACAACCCGGTCAGAATGGGTATAGCCCAGATTAATTTCATCCTCAACAAAAACGGTTTCCATCAAAAAATGGTTACGCATTGTTTGGGTATCGTATCCCTTCATGTCGTCAGGATGTTCCGCGTGGCGAATATCAAGTTTCATGTTAACTCCTCCGTATTAACAGTGTATCATGTTAACGCGGGACAATCAATGTTACAACAAAATTTAATTAATTATGCTATACTGGTTTCAAAGGGGCTGATATGGACAATAGCAATATGGTTCAAAAAACCATAGATATACTGGATTATGTATCCAACCACCCGCGGGGGGCCGCGCTGAGCGCCATCGCCAGAGATTTACAATACCCCAAAACGACCGTTCACGATATTCTTAAAACGCTTATGCGCAATGATTTTGTTCAGTATCTTAAACCGGATCAAAAAATTTACTGCATAGGCGCTCAGGTTTACGCTATAGGTTTTACCTACCTGGAATCTTCCATTTTGTTTCGGACGGCCAGGCACTACCTTATTCTGCTGGCGGATAAGTACGAAAAAACGACCTTTCTTTCCAAGCGCCACCATGACCGGGTTATCTGCGTGTATAAATACGCCTCTGCGCACGCAAAAGCGCCCACGGGAAATATCGGGGATCAAAAACGGCTGCATTCCACCGCCATCGGCAAGTGTTACCTGGCCTTTGACGCCGGGGCCGCGCCGTTAATCGACACGATAGATTTGCCCGCCTTTACCCCCTATACCATTACCGACCGGGATACATTAAAAGCGCATATCAGGGAACTTCAGGCATTGGGTTATTCATGGGAAAAGCGGGAATCTCATCCCAAAATGGCCTGCCTTGCGGCCCCGATATTTACGCGCGGAGTAATGACCGGAACCATCAGCATGACCGGCTGGTATCGCAAAGACGAAGACTTTACCCTGTTGGGCAATGAAATCGCCCAGCTTGCCAAATTAATCACCACTCAAATGGACCAAAACGGAGATTAGCCAAAGGGAGGAAGAATTCACCACGGAGGTCACGGAGTATAACTTGCCTTATTCGTTCTCGTACTCGATCCTGATTCCTGAAACGTAAATACTGCCGCCGTTGCTCAATGCGATGACGCAGATAAAAGCCTTTTCCAGAGTTTCAATTCCCCTGAAAGCTTCTTTATATTCATGGTCTTTTTCATCCCATTTAAATCTGCGTTCAACCATATCCCATACGTCAATGTAGGTAACGGCTGTCGCTCTGGCTCCCCGCGCCGCTATCAGGGGTTCAATCAGAATTTGGGAATCGGTGCTCATTACGGACTGAGCGGCGTTGGCATTGTTGTTGTTCAGCATGAGCCACATATCCCGTCCCGCGCCGGCAGTCCAGATAATTTCGTAATCAACCGAAACGCGGATAATTTTGCCGCGTGCGTCCGGTTTTAAGACATAATTTCCCGTTGAATCTTTTTCATAGCCATCGCCGTCTTTTTCGCAAAAGGCTTCAAGAAAATCAAAAACACCGTCAACTTTGTCTTTTTCGGCGGTGGCGGTTCTTTCTGTGATGCCAACCGCAATGCGGGTACTGTTGGGAGCGGGGGTAGCTATCGGGTCAGGATTTTTCCCTGAATAATTATTGGAAGAATTGAGTTTGAGGCCCTCCGGAAGATAGGGGATATTATATCCCCATACCCCGGACGGCACACTGGTTTTTTCCCCGCGCCCGGATAGATAATGGATGGTGGCGGACGCATTCAGGGTAGATAAAGCGGTATTACTGTCCGCGTCGCGGGCGCGATCCCATGCCCATATCGGCTTACTGTCAAGTTTTTTTATAAGGACAACCGCGCTTACTTCAGTATTGTTATCGGCATTTTGTGCCGTTACACGCAATTCAACGGGCGGGTCGTCAAAACGCAGAGGCGCGCCGGTATTTTTGTATGCGACGGTGCAGTTTATTCCGCCGTTACCGGGTGTCAGCGTAAACTCGCTGTTATTCACCGGCCAGTTGATTTCAGCGGGCGCGCCGCCGGCGCTTTCAACCTTGAGTTTTACCTCATCACCGGGAGCAAGCCAGATAACGTTGGAAACCGGCAGGCTTTCATTATTGTCATATTTTATCATAATGCCGGTAACCGGGTCTTTTACCGTAACGTTGACTTGTTTTGTTCCTGTAAAACCGCCCGCGCCGGCTTCAATTATCGCTGTCCCGCCGGGCTGTAACCCCTTGATAACGCCGTTTTTTACCGACACCGCGGGATTGTCAGAGTTCCAGGTAAAAAAAGTTTCGCTTGCCGGTGTTGGCAGCGCGCTCAGGGCTATTTCTTCGTATAACCCGATTTCGATAGAAGAACCTGTAACGTTTACAGTTCCGTTATAAATGGCAAGGCCGCTTATAACGGGAACAGCTTTTACCATTATGTCAAATGTTGCGCTTATCCCGCCCGCTGTTGCCGTGATTTTTGCCGGGCCCGCGCTGCCGCCGGTTATTTTTCCGTCCGCCAGCGTCAGGTTTTCTTCGTCAGACCATGTTATATCAAGATTCTCCGCCCAGGCGGGAACAAGGGCAGCGCTTAAAGCCTGCTGTTCACCGGCAAAGATACTCTGCGGCCCGTGAAAAATAATATCTGTTACCGCCGCGCTTTTTATGGTAACGGAGATTCTTTTTACTGCCGGAGAGTCACCGGAGTCCCGCCATGCCTTTACCGTTATTCTGGCAGTTCCTTCGCCTTCCGCCTTCATTCCCCGTATGGTACATTCGGCACCCTCGCCTGAACTGACAATCGCTATATTGGGGTTATTTGCTTCCCATATAATAAAGACATTGTCCATTGAGGGACTGACTTTTGCCTGTAGGGTGAGGGATTGCCCCTCCTCTATAGTCAGGGCGCTCTGCTCCCTGCCGTCCAGAAAAACAGAAACGCTGCCGGGAGACCGCAGGGGTTCAAATTCAGGACATGCTGAAAAAACAAACAGGACAACGGCCAAAATGTATAATGTTTTTTTCATTACGGCGGCTCCTTAACGCAGTCCTTTGGTTCTGAATGTTACCTGCGTGGTAATGGCCGGATTTTGCAGTGATGTAACGGTAATAACCGCTTCCTTGTTGGGAGTTCTTCCCGACCGGATAAGCCCTGTTTGAGTTACCTCGACCGCACTGGGATTATTGCTGGACCATTCAATTTGATGGCCGGAAGGCCCTGTCGCCCGCAGCTGCTGGACGCGGTTGGTGACAATTTCCCATTTTCTTCCGTTAAGAACTTCGTTGCCGGAGTACAGAACAATGCCGTCCGCCGACGTTTTGCTCTCACCATCCAGCTCAAGATTACATCCGTTGATTAACAGCGCAGCGGCGGTTATGGCTATCATAAGCGCAATGATTTTTTTCCGTCCCATGCTCCGTCTCCTTTAGAACATGATGTCCACATACAGGGGAATCGTAAATACCGCTTTTTCCTGTACGCCGTTGACTGTTCCGGCAAACTTGTAGGCAAAGCCGCCTTTTATCAGACTGTTGGTGAAAAAAGTCTTCTGGAATGACAGCCCCGCTCCCATCCGGTAACCTCCGTTCAGAGCGACCGGACTTCCCTTGCCGACAAGCTGTTCCGCCTTATTGTAAGTCGCCCCAATATATTCAAACCCATAATTAACGATCAACCGGAAAAATCCAAAATCCCATGAAGGCCATACATGGAAATTGACTTCCGGGGCAAAGAATATTTCATCTTTGACTCCTTTCATGTAACCCAGGAATTTGCTGTCTACCCGTCCGGCGATTTCCAGCGCGGGAAGGTCGTTAGGCGTAAAACGCAGGCCCAGTGACGCTTGATACGGCGCCTGCCAGATATACCCGGTTTTATAGGTCTTATAAATCGCATCCAGCAGAGCTTCGTCTTCTTTTTCAAAAACATTTTCCGGCCCCCTGTCCCAGTTTTTGAATGGCAGGGAGACTTTCCCCCCAATGTCTATGGTCAGGCCGGAAAGACCGGTAAAGGCAAAAGCCGCTTCGATTCGGGGGGCGGTAATGGAAAAAGTATCAAACATATAGGAATAAAAGAGCTGTTCATTATCATCCCGTATTTCATCGCTGATTCGGGTAATTTCCACCAGTGGTTTCGCCCCCAGATACTGCACGCGGAACAGGCCGATGTTTTCCAGGTTATAGGCAAGCGCCGCCTGAATACGATGGTAAGCGTTGGCGTTATCCGCTACATAATCGGGGTGGGCGTCAAACAGCGCGGCGGCGGTTAAACTGCTGGATGAGGCAGTAAACGGCGAAAGGTCGTACAGCAGCGCGCCGATATAGAGGTTTTCAATGGGAGTTACGCTGAGCATAAAGCCGGCCTGCCCATTGGTTCGGTGTGTTCTGAATCGCGTAAAAATCGCATCCCCATCATATATCCGCACCGTGTTGGCGTTTCCGCGTTCATCCAGGTCGTTGATTTTTCCCCGCAGGCGGTCATCGAAAAAACGGCCCGCATCAACACGCAGCCAATTCACCGGCTGCCACCATGCCTGTAAATAATCCTCTATGCCGACGCCGTCGGTACGGGCCTGAATACGGACGCGCATACCGATTACATCTTCATAAGAGGCGCGTACATCGAGCCGGGCGCGGGGTCCCTGACCGCTGCCGTAACGTCCGGCACCCGCGCCCATTATCAATTCTTCCTGTTCCGGCGCACCGGGTCTGCGCGGTTCATGTGCGTCGTCGTTGACAATAAGCTGGAAAGGTATGATTTCCATATCGATTCCGCCCCCAATGGTAACTTCGGCATACAAAGTTCCTGCCAGCGCAATCAATAAAACAACGCCAATCTTTTTCATATTTACTCCTTATCGTTTCAACTTGTCCATTTCGATGTCGGCATACAGCACAACGATTTCATTACCCTCCGCCCGGAATTCCGTTACCGGATCATCCATATCGGGAAGCCCAAAAGGCGTCATGTGCAGAATACGCCGGTAAAAGCCAAATTTGGGGCGGATATACGAATTCCCCTTTCTGAACATGGTAAACGGGTCTACCTCCTCATATTGTTCAGGTGAATAAATGTACTCCAGCAGGACTTTCATGTCCCTGATACGAACCAGCCTGATTCGATATGCGCCCGGATTGTCATAAGTGACCGTTTCTTCCGCGTGTATCCACTCTCCCTTGAATGGGGCAAGGTCTACCTGACCGGGATACCAGTTTACCGAAGGGTCGCCGTTGGCGCGTATCGGCCCCCGGTAGATAAGCTGCAATACTTCCCGTCCGGTGCGCAATTTACGGGCCGTCAGGGTAAAGGTGGGATTCCCCGAATCGCCGCCTTCCGGTTTTATCTGGTGAATGTGGGTGTATTCGCTGGAAACATAAAAATCATCGGGCAGGCGGAATTTCCAGCGATGGGTAAAAGTATCGCCGCCGCCGTTACTGTACATCCGGTCATTATCGTTTGCGGCATTGGGCGGAATGGTTTCGTCCATCGTTTTCAGCTCCAGCCGCTGGCGGTCGGCGTAACCGCCCACCATATCGCCGTCGTTTTCAAAATGTATGATAAATTTAAAAACTTCTTTGTTCAGGGCGAAAGCGCCGATTCCTTTCTCTGCAAAATATTCATTATCCTTTGCCATGATAATATGGGGCGTGTCGTGAACTTCGCGCCAGCCCAATATTTGCCGCGGCGCGTCCGCGTGTACCATATCGGGATATTGATTGGTTACGCGGCGGGACAGCCCATCCGGGGCTTCGTAATGAAACCCGCTGTCGGTAATAAGACGGTATGCCGCCAAACGGGTGGGCGTATATGGCGGAGGCTTATGGACACCGAGGGGGGGGGGGCGAAGGTAGTTATCGCCATAAACAGACGGTATTGATGAAGGATCGCCCATATTGGCTTTATAGGGAATATTTTTATCAAAGGGATAATTTGCCGTATCCGCATACAGAGGATGCCGGTACACTTCGCCTTCCGTCCAGTTGCGGACAAAAATTCGCAGTTTTCCGCTTTTACCCCCGGAACTAAACGTTACGATACCCATGCCGCGGGGCAGCCCCTGAATGGTAAAATTTGAACCGCTTTTTTGAACCTGTACCGCGCCGCTGGTGGACGAAAATGAAGCCCCCGGCTGCTTCCTTCCCGTATCATACACGGAAACCGTATAGAGTGTGTCGGGATCAATCGTAAGCGCTGTTACCGGATTATTCCCGCTGTCCCTGATTTCCAGTTCTTCTTTTCCCGCTTCGAGCGGATCAAGCTGCGGGCATCCTGCAAGAAACAAGTAAACCGGAATTAAAATTAAGATAATTGAACTTGTGACAAAACCGGTTGTTTTGTCACAAGTTTTAGTAGTTTTTCGGCCTATGGCCGCGGACTTACAGTCCGACAAAACTACATTTTTTATCGGTGGCTGTTCCAAAAACTGAAGTTTTGGAACAGCCTCAATTTTTTTCATGATTACCTCTCAATCGGCGCTTTCGATTCGTATACCGCGAATCAGCGCCTTTCCTTCCGGCAGGGCCAGGCAGACAAATGAATGGGACAAAACCATTTTAAGTTTTCCCGCATCGTCAGCGATAGTATTCCCCTTTTGATCTTTAATGCCCGCTTTTTTTACCGGCGTTAAAAGCGGATTAAAATCCGCCGTGCCGTTTCCGCAGAAAATTCCCACCAGTGTACCGGACGAAGAGGAATCTGTGTCAAGTTCTGCGGCAAGCCAGTTATTAAGGGCGGAAGCCGCGTCCCGCTGGAGGGTATTGTTGTTTACCTGCAGCCGTAACTGCGGATTTCCTGCCAGTATTTCATAATCAACGGTAATCCTGACGCGGTTTTTCCAGAGCGGCCAGGGCGTTTTTTTCAGATATTCCTGCCCTTCAATGTACTCATAAGCGGGGCCGTCAAAAAAGTCGAATTCCCCGTTCTTGTCATTTACCGGGTCTGCGTCAAACGCGGAACCGGTCGCCGTGGCCATTCCCGAACCGATAATGAGCGTTCCCGGCCCTTCCAGAACGAGGCCGCCGCGTTCCGCATTCGCGAGAATGGGCGTTTCCCCGCTGCGGACTATGGTATCGCGGATTTTACCGATAAAGACATTCTCGCAGGCGGCCATATCCGTCCAGCCGTCTTCCCTGAAACTCCATTTGAAAAAGGAATAGGGGATGACAACAATGGTACATTCCGCCTCGGCGTATACCTCGTTCAGGCGGTTACGGGCCAAAACGCTGATGATAGTTCTGCCGCCGTTGGCGCCGGTAACGGTGATTTCCGGCCCGGAAAAGCCGCTCATTTCCACAATTCCCTGACCGGAACTTTGCCAGTGTATACCCCCGGTTACCCCCGCGGGAGACAGTAACGCCCCCAGAACTACCGACTGTCCCTCCCAGATTTCAAAACCGCCGCGAATGGAATGCGTATCCGGTATCGGCTCCCTGTTTTGAGTAATTTCAACGCCTTCCACCGGCGACGTAACCACATTATTCGGGGGAACCGGACAGGCGGCGCAGAGCAGGGCGGCGCTGACAGCGGCGGCCCCTAGCATGAATACCAAAATTGTTCGCATATGCGGACGATTGAACAGCATATTTTTTTCCCGCCATCATTGTACTATGAACAAATTTGAAATGCAAGAAAAAAAATTAAAAAATTGTTGACTTTTTAACCATGCGGCGGTATATTATTCGGTATAACACGCTTTTTGTTAATCATCATAAGACAGGGGTATTTTTCAGATAACATGAAGCGTAAAAAAATGTTCGTATATACGAACAAAAATCTTTTCTGTTACGGAGGGAAATTATGAAAAATTTCGTTAAAACGCTGGTGATTTTTATCTCCGCCGCGGTTTTAGTTACGGCTTTTATGGGGTGTTCGGAACCGAATCCTCCCCCCCAAAAGGCCAAACCCGAAAATATTGCTGTTAAGGATAGTCACGGAGCTGAGTTGACTTCATTGACACTTGCACTGAATGGCACCGAAAATCTTACCGTCAGCGCCGGCAAGGCAACGGACTACTGGTGGGAGATTACCAGCGGCGCTGATGTAATAGGAATTTCCGATGAAGACGGAGCGACCACCACTATTACCGCAAAAAAAATCGGATCAGCTAAAATCAAAGCCTATGCGGGAAACAAAGATGGCGCTATCAGTAAAGAAATTTCCGTTACCGTTCAGGCTGAAGTGCTCAAACTGGTAATCAGCAAAGTTTTTGTTGATGGCGAAGAAGTAACAACGGAAGATACCATTAAAATAATTGAAGGAGAACACGCAGCATTAACCTTTGAGATTAAAGATGATAAAGGCGCGGCAGTTACCGGCGCAAATGTTACGCTAGCATCCAACAAAACCACTGTTGCAACAGTTTTGGGGTTACAGGTGAACGGCATCGCGGAAGGGGATGCTGTAATTACCATTACCGCATCCAAAAACGGCTACACATCCGCCGAGGCGGTAACCAGGAACGTTTCGGTTACCTCAGCCGCCGGACAGTTGCTATTGGATGTTACTTCCGGCAGTACCGGTACATGGGATGGCGACACGCTTACCATTTTTGATGATGCCAGCCTTACCCTTTCTGTAACGGGAAAGGTAGACGGAGCGGCGGTTACTCTTACATCAAAAGAATGGGAAGTTACCTCAGGAACAGATGTAGTAACGATTAATAGTTCAACCGGCGTTGTTACCATACTTAAAAAGGGTACAGCAACCATTAAGGTAGACGCTGAAGCGGCGGAAGCGGATGACCCGGCGCATAAAACAATTACGCTGGTGGTAACGCAGAAAGGTGTTGACCCCAATATATTGTTTGAATGGGACCTTGCCGCGTATCCATTTGAAACTGCGGTTACCGCGTGGGGAAAAACAATTTCTACCGTGTCCGGCGGTTCCCCCGGAGCCGTTGGGGATAAGTGTCTTCCCATCACAGCCGGCGGCGGTGTAAGCCTTCCAGCTTATCCGAATATTACCCTTCGTTCCTATGGCACAGAACTTCCCTATAATTCCTATACCGGGAATAAAGGCTTTAGGTTAGGGGGGTATACCAATGCAGGCGGTCCGCGTTTTGTTATTGGGCAATCGGCTAATCAGGCAACTGCTACAGGTGATACAGCGGCAACAAATCTTGGCGGCCAACTTGATCTGTCCCAAAAGAAAGTCAAAGTAACCGTCGGGTATGCCGATATCGTGGATGATGATTCGGGTAATAACCGGTACCAATTGCGAATTGCCATTAATAACAATACTGGCACTGCCGCTAACTCAAATCTTGGAAATACATCTTCAGTAGGAAGAAGCACTGTAGCCCAATTCATCTGGAATAAAACCTCAACCGACGATTCAATAGTAATTGAAACGAATGCGGCAGCAGGCAGTGATAATGTTAAACAGGGTTCTACCAAAACCGCAGGCGAGTTATACGCTATTATTGATCCCACGGCCTTTGCGAGTAACGTGAACAAGGCTGCATTGCAAAACGCGTTTATCATGCTTCATGCCCAAAATACGAATGCTGCCACCAGTTATGGTTTTGACCAAGGTAACTGGATCACCATCACCTACATCAAGATCGAGTATGTCGGTGAAGCGGTTGTTTCCGGTCCGGTTTCTTTGACTGTTAAGGAAGGCAGCACTACAATCGCTAATAACGGCAATATTGATATTGATGAGGATGCGTCTCCCATTACACTCACCGCAACGGTAGACCCGGCTGATGCCACAGTTAGCTGGGCAATTACGAGTGGTGGAACCTTTATTGACTTAACTCCGTCCAGCGATGGATTCTCCGCAGAGATTGAACCAAAAGCCGCAGGCAGCGCTACTGTTACGGTTACCGCCGAAAAGTCCGGTCATTACACAACAATCCAGAATTTTACGGTGAATGTGAATAGTACCGCGCCAGTAGTTAACCCGATATTTAATGTAAAAACCGGTACCGCAAATGGAACTACGGCATGGAACTCTAACCAACTTACCATGACCGCCACTGCTGGTGGTATTACTCAGACTGATCAAGAATTTAATTTTGTATATCTCCCTATACCAGCAGGTGACTTTACTATGACAGTAAAATTAAGTACAGCAAGTGGTGGAGGTAATAGTAATAACGCACGAATGGGGCTTATTGCTGTTCGGAAAAGCCAGACTACCGGGTCTGGTAATACTTTAAGTGTTACAACAGATAATACCTTATTATTCAGCGGAGTTGGAGTAAGAGCACCTGCTGGTACAACTAACGCTCCTGCACTTTTGCCACAAAGGCGTACTGCTACCGGTAGTTCTGGTGTTGGCACTGCTTATTGGACAGGTACAAGCGGAAGTGGGGTTACTTGTTTGCCTGTTCTTTTAAAATTGAGCAGAAGTGGAAATAATGGAGTTGTAACTGTTTCTCTTGATAATGGGGTCACTTGGCAGACAAATGAAACTCATAATAATGTATTTGTTGCTAGTGAAGACTGTTACGCAGGTTTATTTGTTTCATACGGTACTAATCAAGTTACAGCTGTATTTAGTGATTTCCGTATAGCAGTTGGTAATGCTAATGCGACAAATCCTACAGATTTTCAAGACCTTGATGCTTTTTTAGAGGAAAAGTTTTAACTAGTAGTAAATATCGCTATTAGCAGGTTTTCTGATTACTAAAGTAAAATGGTCAGGTTCCTGCTAGGGGATGGTTTCAAAGCCGCTGTCCGCAAGACGGCGGCTTTTTTTATGAGAAAGATTCACCATGGAATTGCAGGGAGGGTTTTCGTACCAAGACTCCGTGGTGGAGTTTCTTTGACAAAATAGTGAATTATGATAAAATGTTAAGTATGGAACTGAATAAAATTCCTGAAAAATATCAAGATGATATAAAAAAAGCCACAAATCTGCTCAAAAATGAAGGCTGTAAAGCTGTTTTTCTGTTCGGATCAATGGTTACAGGCAAAATTCATCAAAATTCGGATATAGATATAGGCATAATGGGTTTATCTCCACGAAAATTTTTTAGGGTAAATGCCTATCTGGATAAAGAATTATCAAACAAGATTGATCTTGTTGATTTTGATTTGCGCAGGGACTTCTATGCTCTCCTTGATTCATTGGGGGAGGTTGTTGAACTTGGATAATGGATTAAAAACAAAATTGTTATTTGAAATTTCTCAAATGGATAAATTACTTAATGACAGTAAGCCATTATTTGATTTATATAAATTAAAGACACCTGATTTTATTGAGATGTCTGCTGGTGCTATGGTATTACATTCATTCTATAATGGGATCGAAAATATTTTGGTATTAATATTTAAACATTATGATGGTCAATTACCCAATGGTAATAAATGGCATATGGAATTATTAGACAGGGCATTTATATCTGATAAAAACAGGAAACAAATTTTTTCAGATGAATCGCAAAAAAAATTAGAAGAATATTTGAAATTTAGACATTTTGTCAGACACTCTTACGGATTTCAACTGGACTGGGAAAGGATGGAAGATTTAATAAATGGAATAAATATTTTTTGGGAAACAATTAAGGAAAACATAAATAATTTTATCCGGAGTAGCTAGAATGCGTGGTGTCTGTCTCTCAACTGACGCATTTTGAACTTGCGAATGAAAGCCAAAATCGTGCGAATTAGGGGTAAAATGAGTGCATTCGTGCATTTTGAAAAAGAATTAATGCAAGTCCCCTTGACGGTATGAGGGTATGTGTTACTATTAAAAATAGCAGAGGAGATAAAGAATGACCGGCTGGGATGTTATGAGCGCCATTATGAATAGTTTTCCTCCCATAGCTGCCGTGTTGTTTATGGCTGCCGCAAGTGTTGTCTTTATTGTAGGTTTTAGCAAACATGGCATGGATTTTATAAAACACGGATTTAAGCAGAATTTCCTTGATGAATTATTGGCAAAACTGGCAACCAAAGAAGACATAGCTGAATTGCGCAGTGAACTCAAAGGTGAAATAGGTGAATTACGGACCGAAATGGATGGGTTAAGAACAGAAATGGATGGATTCAGGGGCGAACTTGAAACCATCAAAGTGAACCATTTCGGCCACCTCAAAAATTTTCTCACCGAGCTTACCAGCATCCTCGTAGACAAGGGTGTGATCAACAATGAAAACAAGGCGCGGCTGGATAATCAGCTTCGGGGAATGTAACGGTCACACGAAAGGTAATTCTTGCTCATTATGCGTCCAATATCCGTTTTCCGTGAGAAATTTTTTGCTTAAAGCCAAACTCTCAAAAGGGTCAACCAAAAAATCGCCGTCCTGCTCAATGACCGCATAGGGTATGCCGTTGTGTACGCAGCGGGGAATAATGTCGCTCCAGTCCAGATTCCCTTCCCCAATTTCGGCAAACTGGCGGGTACGTCCTGTCATCCGGTAATCTTTAAGGTGGACTATCTTTATCCGCTCCTTTAATTTGTCAAGGTATTCCGAAGGATTTGAGCCACCGGCCTGTACCCAAAAAACATCCAAAATAAAATATAAATCGGGACATTCTTCGATAAGCCGGTCAATGGCCCGCTGACCGTTAAATTTTTGAAATTCCAAATCATGATTATGATAGCCGAATGTCAGCCCGTTGTCCCTGACCATTGCGCAAATAGTATTGAGCTTTTTGATGAAACTGGTATAACCCTCATAACTGTCGGGGAAAATACCTGGTTTTATTCCCATGCCAATATCGAAACACTTAAGCTTTTTATGTTCCTCAATCAGTTTTTTCAGTTCCGCCGGTTCCGCTATGCGGTCCCAGGGGCTATGGGTTCCGCAGACTTCCAGTCCCAGTTCCTGAGTCCAGCCGGCGAGTTGGTCAATATCGCAGGAACCAAGACCCGAAATCTGAACCATATCAAATCCCATTGCCTTGACCTTGCGCAGTGTCGCTTCAATATCCTGTGGGTTTTGGGTATAGTTCCGCAATGTGTACAACTGTACGCCGATTTTCATAAGACACCTCTTTGTATTATTTGCACCGCTTCTGTGCAGGAAAGTCCTTCGCGGTTTTGCCGTCCGGCAAGGTCCCGCAGGGTCAGGGAATCATGCAGGGGCTCAGCGCCGGGAATAATCATCCAGCGCAGGCCTTTTTTTTCGGCAAGGACAAACTGTTTTACCAACTGTTTACCGCTGATGGGATCGGCTGCGTCCGCAGGATGCGCTGATTCTGCGGATGATGTTCCTGCGGATGATGCTTCAAGAAACACTTCGCAGGGGACGCCCTGTTGCCGGAATTGTTGGGCCAATGCCTGATACAGCCCGGAGTCCTCCGGTTTAAGGCAGGCAATCGCGGCGGCGGCATAAGAGGCGGCGGCGGGCAGTTTGTTGAGGTTTTCCAGAGCGGCTATCATCCGGTCAAGGCCGATGGACGAACCGACACCGCTGATTGCGGTATTTTTTGAATACAGGCCGGCGAGGTTGTCGTAGCGTCCGCCGGAACAGATTGAGCCAATATCGGGAAGTTCGGTGAGGAAGGTTTCAAACACCACGCCGGTATAATAATCAAGCCCGCGGGTAATTGACGGGTCCAGAATAAAATCGCCGCCTTCCGCGCTGTTACCACCGGAAACAGTATCGTTCATAAAGCGCCTGATCAGGCGGAGTCGTTCCGATTCGGAGGAAGGCCCGCCGGACAGTTCCGTTATGCGATTCAAGGTCTCTTCAAAATTTTCGCCGGAAACAGCGGCGGTAAAATCAAGTATCTTGCGGGCATGTGCGTCCCCGGTAATTGCGGCAAGGGCGGCGGCTGTTTCGTCATGACCCGTTTTGGCAATTTTATCGACCGTACGCAGTACCTCGACGGATTTTTCCCGCTGCCCGATATGGGCAAGAAACCGGTTGAACAAGCCCCGGTGGTTGATCCGTATGCTGACGCCGGCCCCCAAATTCAGCAGGACGGCGCGGATCATCAGGATAATCTCAAAATCGGCGGCAGGGCTGTCGCTCCCGATAATGTCAAAATCGCACTGGGTAAATTCCCGGTAACGCCCCCGCTGGGCATTTTCCCCCCGCCACACCTTGCCGATATGGTAGCGTTTGAGGGGAAAGGTAAGTTCAGCCTGATGCAAAGCGACAAAGCGGGCAAAAGGAACGGTCAGGTCAAAGCGGAGGGCCACATCGCGCTCACCGTTATCTTTGAAACGGTAAATCTGTTTTTCCGTTTCGCCGCCGCCCTTACCCAACAGAATCTCCGCGTATTCAAGGGCGGGGGTATCAATGGGTACAAAACCGAAAGAACGAAACGACGCCTCAATTTTTTCGGTTAAATGACGGCGAATCATCTCCGCCGGGGGCAAAAAGTCCCTGAAGCCTTTCAGCAGTTTTGGTTCAATAAACGCGGCCATGAGTGACACTATATTTCAAAGTGCAAAATCGGGCAAGAGGCCATAGTAGATGCCCGGAAAATATGCTACAATTAACACGAGGTATTATGAACATATTCAAGAATACCGGTAAATGTTGTGTAACAATTTTATGTGCGGCGGTCTTATTTACCACATTGACAATATGTCAGAATATTGAGCCCAACCGGGGGGAAGAATCGGGTTCGCTGCGGATAACCGTGGCGGCCCTGTCCGGTTATTCTGATATGCGTTATGAAGCGGTGATAAGTTCCCGTACGAAACCTGAGCGGACAGTAAGCTGGGACGGTTCCCGTATTCACACTGTCGAACTGCCTGCGGGGTTGTGGAACATCGCGTTAAATGCAATTGACGGCGATGAAGTAATAGCCGCCGAAAACGTTAAAAATGTGGAAATAGTTGCGGGAAAAACAGCAAAGGTTACCATAGAATTAAAATTGCTTTCCGAAGGCGGCGATCCCGACGACCCCGACGACCCTGATGACAACGGCGACCCTGAACCGGCAGTGGAAGAGGGGATTCTTTCGATAACGGTTACTAATGCCGGTTCGTTTCCCAACGGGGCTGTGTATGCGCTGACGCTTTCATGCGGCGGTGAGGCGCTCGATAAAAATCTTGATGCAGGCGGCGGCGGCAGCTTTACCCTGACAGCCGGTGTGTGGGACATAGTTCTTTCGGTCAGGCAGGATGGCGTTGCCATTGCCAATGCTTCAAAAACAGGAATTCGGGTGGAAAAAGACCAGCAAACCAATGTAACGCTTGAGCCGGTTGTGCTTTCCGGTACAGGGACATTTTCCTGGACCGTTAATTTTCCCGGCGGAGTGTCCGCCGCGAGAGTTACCACAGCGGAAATGAGGATTAGGGATACAACTGAAACCGCCGCGCATGGTTATGATCCGCGCATTCTGCCGCTGACCGGCGCGCCCAGTGATACGGTTATTCTTGCCGCCGGTTCATGGACCGTTGAGTTCAACATGGAAATACAGTGGGGAAATTCTTCACTGAGGTCAAGCGCACGGCGCAGTTATGCGATAGAGATGGTAAAAGACCAAGCGCTCAACAAAACGTATACCTTTGACTATAAAGATTTTGCGTTGCTGCTGGAGGCGGCAGATGCTTCGGGCAGCGCTTATCCGGTGATTCAATCAAAGGGTTTTGACTATGAATCGCCGGATCAGTCAGGCGGCGGAGATGAAAGTTTCGGCCCCCACATTGTCCAGCAGTATGATGCGGCGCTGGGGAAAAATGTTTTTGCCTTTATCATGCACCGCGATAATGACCGGAACGCTACCGGAGACTGGACGCGGCAGCGGGTGGAAATAAAAGTGAATCATGCAAACGGCAATCCGGGCCGCGATTACTGCGCGTTGGACAACGCGAATGAAGGCCGGAGTTTTATCTACCGCTGGAAGTTTAGACTGCCCGCGGATTTTGCGGTATCAACGGACTTTACCCACATACACCAGATAAAGAACGAAGGCGGGGACGCTGCCCAGCCGGTTGTCGCCCTGACTGCGCGTGATGTTAGCGGCAATAAACGGTTGCAGCTCACCTATTACGCTCCTGGCAGCAGCAGCCCAACGTATTGGGAGAATGCCAGTAATTCTCTGGCTCCGTATCTGGGCCAATGGGTTCAGTGCGAAGAAACTGTTTGCTATTCATCCAATGCGGCGCAGGCTTCCTACAGTATAAAGATTACCCGCATTGATAACGGACAGATGCTGATGAACTATACCGCCGCGGCAAATGCCATTCAAACATGGAGGGCAGGCAATACCCACGGCCGTCCCAAGTACGGCCTGTACCGCAGAATATTTTCGGGCAGCAGTCCGGGGGACAATACCGAGCCGCCCGCCGCAAACGCGATACCGGGTCTCAAGGATGAGACGGCGCTGTATGCGGATTTTGAGATAGTGCGGTTACGGTGACGGATAATTGTTCGTGATTGCGAACAACAAACGAGGTCATTTCTCCGGTACATACAAAAAAACTCTTGACAAGTATAAAAAGAAACTGATATAATCGTTTTATTGATGGTGACTATGTGTTTTACCGTATAGTCCATGTATAAATGTACGCATATCCGAACAAAATAAGCGCCCATTGGGAGGGAAAAATGATGTGGGGAGAGGCCGTATGATTACTGTCCCGCATGAAGCGCAGGATTGGGCGCAGCAGATATGGCGTAAAATTGAAATTAAAATGTCCGCACAGTGCGGGCGACTGGGAGTCTGCGCGCCCTACGCCGCGATAAACGGGCGTTATACGGATAAAATGACCGATAACATTTACTGGTGGACCAACGGTTTCTGGCCGGGTATGCTGTGGATTATGTACCATGCCGGCGGGGAAGACCGTTATCTGAAAACCGCCCGCGCCATTGAAGAACGGCTGGATGCGGCATTGGCGGGCTTTGAAGGGCTTCACCACGATGTTGGTTTTATGTGGATGCTCGCTTCGGTTTTGGACTGGCGGCTTACTTCAGACAAAGACGCCCGCAGGCGCGCCCTCCATGCGGTAAATCTTCTGGCGGGCCGCTACAATCCGCGGGGGCGTTTTATTCGCGCCTGGAACCGCGACTGCACCGGCTGGATTATTATTGACTGCATGATGAATCTTTCCCTTTTGTACTGGGCGGCGGCGGAGAGCGAAGACCCCCGGTTCAAATTTATCGCTATGGATCATGCCGATACCGCGCTTAAATTTTTGCTAAGGGAAGACGGTTCCTGCGCTCATATCGCCGTGCTGGACCCGCAGAGCGGAACGCTTTTGGAAATTCCGGCAGGGCAGGGCTATGCATCAGGCTCTTCATGGACGCGAGGTCAGGCCTGGGCCCTGTACGGTTTTACGATAAGTTACTGTCATACCGGCGAAATACGCTATCGGGAAGCGGCCGCACGCATTGCGCGGTATTTTTGCGATGAAATTGCGCGTTACGCATATGTGCCGCCGGTGGATTTTCGCGCCCCCGATGAACCGCGGCTCATCGACACTTCCGCGGGGGCTATCGCCGCCTGCGGACTTCTGGCGCTGCATGAGATTGACGGGAGCGCGGGGTACGGCGAAACCGCTCTCAAAATAGTGCAGGCGCTGGAAGCGGCCCACGGTGATTGGGATTCCTCAACAGACGGAATCATAAAAATGGCAACCGCCCAATATCACGGGAAAACCGAAGAACGCCACGTTCCCCTGATATACGGGGATTATTTTTTTCTGGAAGCGCTGAACCGGCTTTGCGGCCGGGATTTGCAAATTTGGTAATTGGGAAGCAGTATGGAAAACAAATACCGGAAATGGTTTGGAGAACAGCGCTGCAAACAGGCTGTAAAAATTTTTACCGAAAAGGGCTGGAAGGCTCATTACGCGGAAACCCGCGAAGATGCGCGCAAATTGTTATTTGAAACGGTTATTCCCAAAAATGTTTCCATAGGGCTGGGGGGCAGTGAAACTCTTGCGGCAATGGATGTACTGCCGGCGCTGCGCAGCGGGGACTATCAGTTTTTTGACCGCTATAACGGGGGGGATCATTTTGAAATATGCCGGGACAGCCTGATGGCGGATTATTTTTTAACCGGCGCAAACGCATTAACCATGAACGGGGAAATGGTAAACCTTGACTGTTCCGGCAGCAGGGTTGCGGCGATGGCTTACGGCCCCCGGTACATTGTCGTGGTTGCGGGAGTCAATAAAATCACCGATACCCTGGAAGAGGCAGTCAGCCGTGTGCATTCCATCGCTCCCATGAACTGCAGGCGCAACCAGCATAAAACCTATTGCGCCGAAACGGGAATCTGCGCGGAGAAAAACGGCCTTGAGTGCAATGACCCCCAGCGGATGTGTAACCATCTTTTAGTTACATTTAACACACGGAAATTTGCCGGAAAATATACTATAATTCTGGTAAACGAAGATTTGGGTTTTTAGGAGAAGTTTATGGCGGCGGAATCAACACGGCGGCTTATCGGGAATCCGGACGCATTTGTGGATTCATGCAGGAAAAATTTTGAAGGTTTTCGCCGCGACTGGCGGCTGTACTGCCTGCTGGCGCCCATGCTGGTGTGGTATCTCCTGTTTGTATACAAGCCGATGGGCGGGCTTTTGGTGGCCTTTAAGGACTACAAGCCGGACCGGGGCATACTGGGCAGCGATTTTGCCGGTTTCTATAATTTTGCCAAGCTGATGTTTGACGCTACGTTCAAACGGGAATTTTGGGGCGCTTTCAGAAATACCTTTATGATCAGCCTGTACGGGCTTATCTTTGCCTTTCCCATTCCGATAATTCTGGCGATTCTGTTCAGCGAAATTGTCCATGATCGCTACCGGAAACTGGTTCAGACCCTTACCTACCTTCCCTATTTTCTGTCCGAGGTGACCATCACCGGTTTGGCGTTAATGCTCCTTAAGGAATCTTCCCTTTCCACCGGCATTATTGCCCGCACCATGCTTGACCTCGGTTTTACGCCGGACGGAAAGATTCTGGAAACCGCCCGTTATTTCAGGCCCCTGTTCTGCATTACCGGCATCTGGAAAGAGGCGGGCTACAGTTCCATTGTGTTTTTTGCCGCCATAATGGGGGTATCACCATCCCTTTATGAGGCGCTGCGGGTGGACGGGGGCAATAAAATTCAGGAACTCCGTTATGTGACATTACCGGGAATATCCATTACCCTTACCATTATGATCATTATGAGAATAGGTCATATGCTGTCGGTCGGGTATGAGCGGGTAATCCTTTTATACAATATTTCAACCTACGCTTCAGGCGATGTATTAAGCACACTGGCGTATAGGCTGGCCTTGTTCGTGGGAAACCAGAGCAATACCGGCATGGGTTCGGCTATCGATATGTTTAATTCGGTAATCGGTTTTTTTCTGGTAATCGGCGCAAATTATGTCAGCCGCCGGGTCTCATCGACCTCTTTGTGGTAGGGTGCATGAATGACGGAACGGCTTAATTCAAGTGAAATCGCCTTTAAGACAGTTGCGTACATCTTAACGGGCATTTTTTCCCTGATAGCGTTATATCCGGTTGTATATGCGTTTTCCGCTTCAATAAGCGGCAAGATGGCCTATGAATTCGGCGAAGTGGTTTTGTTTCCCCGTGACGTGAATTTTGAAGTATACAAATATCTTTTGAACAATAAAACGTTCTGGCTTTCCTATATCAACACGCTGTTTTATACGACTTTTGGAACCGGCTGGAGTATGCTGATTTCAGCCTGCGGCGCTTATGCCCTCTCAAAAAAGAAACTCCTGTTCCGCCGCCAGTTCAACCTGTTCATTGTATTTACCATGTGGTTCAGCGCGGGGATGATTCCCACCTATCTGAACTATTACAACATGGGCGTCAATAACCGCTGGGGTTTTGTATTTGCCTTTGGGGTGCAGGCCTTCAACATAATTCTTTTGCGCAGTTATTTTGAAACCATTCCCGCCGAAGTTGACGAAGCGGCAACGATTGACGGGGCCAATGAATTTCAGGTTTTTTTCAAAATTTATATTCCCATGTCAACCGCTTCCCTGATTACGGTGGCGCTGTTTTACGCTACCAACCGCTGGAACGGCTACTTTTGGGCCAACCTCCTCCTGCGGGATGAAGCGGACGCTCCTCTTCAGGTTGCGATGCGGCGGCTGATAGAGTATTACTCCCAGTTTGCCGACAATTCTCCCTTGGAACTGCCGTTTGCCACCGATTCGTATATGTTTGCCATACTGGTTTGTTCAATAATTCCGGTATTGATTATTTATCCGTTTATACAAAAATATTTCGCGCGGGGAACCAACCTGGGCGGGGTAAAAGGTTAGGAGGTTGTTATGAAAAAAATTGTATGGTGCGCCGTATGGGCATGTATCGCGCTGGTATCCTGCGGCGGGAAAAAGGACGCGGAAAGAATCGCTTCCCTGTTTGGCGGGCCTGACAATGCAGGAAAAATCAAGATCAACTATGTAGCGGAGAACAGATTCTTTAAGTATACCCATTCGTCTCCTTTGACCATGCCTGACGGAACGGTCATAAAAACCGGAGACCTTAAACCTTTTTGGCAGTGGGTGGAAAAAAAGCTGGCGCTGGAACTGGAAGATGTTACCACCCAGTCAAAATCAAATGAAATTATCCAGACCCAATCGGCTACCGGATTCAAGGATGCCAATATTTACGGGGGGAACAGCGTTGCCGAAGATTTGATGAATTACGGTACGCAGGGATATTTTCTTGATTTGGGAAAATATGTTAATGATATGCCGAATTTCAAACGTTATCTGGAAAAAAACGGCAACATCAGGGAAGCGATTACCGCCTATGACGGGGGGATTTATTTTCTGCCCTATATTGCGGAAATCGGTTACTTTGCGCGGGCTTTTTTGTGCCGCCAGTCATGGGTTGGCGCCCTTCTGGACGGAACAATAAGGCATGAGCGGGAGACTGTCACCCTGAATACGGCATACCCCGGTTACTGGCTGGGCGGCAATGCCCGTCACGGCGCGAATGTCATTGCCCTGCAGAATAACGCTGCGCCTAACGGTGTTTTGAATTTCAGCGCCGCGCTGGAAACGCTGCTTGAGTACATAAAGGATACCTATCCGGATTTGGATAAACCGTCTGAACTCTATCTGGGAAGCACGGCCCGCTACGACATTGACGAACTGGCGGCCCTGTGGCGGGTTATACGGCTTGCGCCCAACACGCTTTCAAAACTGGTAACGGGCGCGGTTGTTCCCGGCGCCGATATTGTTCCCTATTTTTTCAGGCAGAGCATGTACCGCGATGACCTTTTACGTCTGGCGAACTATTTCAGCGGTCAGCGCATTTTCGGTTCCGATTCTTACGAAGCCAAATTTTATCTGGACAAAAACGGAGTCCTGCAATATTCATACAGCGAGGATAATCTTCTGGACAATATCCTGCCCCTGCTGAAATCATTTTATGCCGAAGGGCTTATCGCGCCGGATTTTACCACGCTTTCCCTGAAAGACAATTTCAGGAATATCTATTTTGGCGGCGATTTACGCGCGGGGCATAACAAGTTTGGTTTTATGACCTTCGATTTTATTCCCTCTACCACCAGTGTTTCACTCGGCGGCGGGAGAGTCCAGAGCGATGTTGCGGGAATCCTGCCGCCGCTGACCCGGATTCCCGGTGTGGCGGATGGCTTTGTGCGTTTTATCGAAAATACCCGCGTCATTAAAAATGACGGCTGGGCCATTTCCTCGGTAACCGGCGGCGAAAAACTGAAACAGTGCCTTAAACTATTTGACTTTATGTTCACGGAAGAAGGTTCCACCGCGCAAAATTTCGGTATGCCGGATATGATTGATAATGAAAAGTACATTGGTTCAGGCGGTATCGCCTACCCCAAAATGAACGCATGGTTTAACGAACAGTCGGCGGCCTATTCCAACGGAGACGGAGCCCTGTTTTCGCGGAATTTTCTGGGATTTAATTTCCCCATCGGTTATGAAAAATCCATCGGTTTTGAACAGCAGTTTACTTCGGTTTACGGGGAGCGGACATGGGAACTGTACGAGAACGCGAAAGTATTGTCCTGTTCGTATAACAAAACTTCATCGCCTTATTTTAGCCTGGTTCCGCCGGTATTTTCCCTGACAGAGCAATTACAGCGGCAGTTGATGGATACCAATATCGGCAGTACCCAGGCGGATATGATTTTCAGCTATATCACTACCAATACGACCAGTATCGCCCAAATCAGGGATGCTTATGCGAGCGGCAAGATCGGCGATTACATAGAAGCCTACCGGGACGCTTATGCTCTGGTATCAGGGCAGGAGTAGCTATGGCGCAGCGTCCAGGGTGGCTTACCATTCAGCGTATCAGTCTGTTTCTCTTTCTGGCTTGCGGGGTTGCGTTGCTGGTCTATGCGCTGGGCTTTATCACTGACGTATACCTTTTTTACGCGTACGGCAGCAAAGTGTTGGTGGATTTTTACCGGGAAATGCAGGGAATCAATACGGGTCTGCTCTGGAAAGCCGTGTTGATCATTATTTTTGCCTCTGTCCTGTTCCTGCTGGAACTGGGCAAACATCCCGCCGGAAAGTTCACCGTGCTCCTGGTACTCATTATGGGCGCGGCAAGCCTTTTGTGCGGCGCCAGTTCTCTGGCCCTGCTGGCGGAAGCCCGTCACCAATATACCGGACTGGATTTACGTTCACTTAACCGCTATATAGAACGCGGCGCGATTCAATACCGATTTTCAACGTTTACCTACGATTTGGGGCTGGGCGGATACGCCCTGCTGCTGTTTTCTTCCCTGTTTATGGCGGTTGTTGTTACGCGAAACGCCTTTACCGTACGGGAAACCATTTCGGACAAGGGGACTGCGCATGAAAAAAAATGAAGTGCTTTTGTATCAGGCGAATGTAATACCGTCCATGCTTGCCATGTTGTTTTTGCTTTTTAATACCTGGCAGGTTATTTTTACCCTGAACGGAATTGATGTAGCCGCCGCGGGAATCAGGGTAATGGAAATTATACTGCTGAATATTTTGCTTTCGTTTTTGGCGTTTATCGCCGCCTCCGAGATGAAACGCTACAATATGGGCTGGTCATGGGCCGCTTTGGGAATAGGCGTTTTTCAATGCCTACGTTATTTTTTGATACCCGCCGCCCTGCAGGGGGGAAGAATGACCGCGATAAATGTCGTGGCCCCGCTTGAAGCCGCCGGTTTTCTGCTGATTGCCGCTTCCCTCTGGTCGCTGGTAAAATGCGGAAATTACCGCAGGGCAAAAAAGGAACTGCAATGACATACCTCAGCCTGGAAAATATTAACAAAATTTATCCCGGATCGGTGCAGGCGGTTTTTGATTTCAGCCTGGAAGTGGAAGAAGGGGATTTCATTGTTTTGGTTGGTCCTTCCGGCTGCGGAAAATCAACCGTTCTGCGCATGATTGCCGGTCTTGAGGGAATTACGTCGGGTAATATGTTTTTGCGCAGGGACTGGATCAACGATTTAGCCCCTTCGGACCGCGAGATGGCGATGGTTTTTCAGGACTATGCCCTGTACGGCAACATGACCGTATACCAGAACATCGGTTTCAGTCTGAAGGTTCGGGGGGATCCTGCACAGGAGATTCACGAACGGGTGATGAGGATTTCCGAAGTTGTCGAACTTCGTGAATATTTGAACCGGTTTCCCAAAGCCCTGTCCGGCGGACAGCGGCAGCGGGTTGCAATGGGCCGCTCGCTTGCGAAGCACGCCAGGATACTCCTGATGGATGAACCGCTTTCCAATCTTGATGCCCAGCTCCGCCAGCAAACCAGAAGGGAACTCGCCCTGCTGCACCATACATTCAAGTCTACAACGGTGTATGTTACCCATGATCAGACCGAGGCCATGACTCTGGCAACCAAAATTGTGGTCATGAACGAGGGGCGTATCCAGCAGATTGGCGCTCCCTATGAAATTTATCATTCCCCCGCAAATATTTTTACCGCTTCTTTTATCGGGATGCCGCCCATTAACCTGATACACGGTTATGTTGAAGGGAATACATTTACCGGCCTTGATAACGATAAGAAGCCGGTCATGCACTGTATGCTGCCGCAGGATATTGCCGTTACTGATATTGTCATGGGATTAAGGCCCGAAAATATCCGCATCCTGCAGCCGGGGGAACAGAAGGCGAATGATGAGCATCTTTTCAGCGCAACGGTAGAAAACCTGGAACTGCTCGGCGCGGAATACAATGCGAGCCTTAATGTGGGAGGCTACATGATAACCGGCAGAATTCCCGCCCGCGAGGAAATCCGTCCGGGACAGCGGCTTGAGGCGGTTTTTAACATAAATAGAGCGCATTTGTTTGATGAAAAAACCGGATTGCGCCTGGGGGCAGAGTTAACATGAGAAACAAAATACTGCAGGTTATCGCCTGGATCGCATCGCTTATGGCCATCGTCGAGCTGGCCCTGTCGCAGCTTACCATAAAAATGACCCGCCTTTCAGCGGTAGAAACAACGGGAATATTTCTCTTTGCGTTTATCATTTTCAGTTTGGTGACATTGTTCGCCGTTACCAGAATGAAAGACAATCCCTGGGCGAAAATTTTCGCCATACTGATGAATCTCATGACGGCGTTTGCCGCTACATGGTATTTGCGGCTCCTGTTTTCCGATGAAATATTTTTCAGGAATCTGTATTATGCCCTGAACCGGCAAACTCAGGCTTACGAATTGCTTCCCCTGGGCGGGAGAATTTTCGCATCGATTCCGCTGGCGATTATCATGCTGGGGGTGGCGGTATATTACCTGTGCGGCCTTGCCATTTTGATAACCGGCGTGGCGGCGGACAGGAAAAAGTCAAATTGAAAAAAGCGCTTAAGGTAACGCTGTTCAGGATGTGGGCTGCCGGTGCGGTTTGTTTTTTTGCCGCATGGGGAAGGACCGGCGCTGAAGAAGCGTCCATGCAGAACGTTGGGGCGGCCTTTTCCTTCAATTTGATTGCCGGGCTTATCGCCATAATGGTACTGGGCGATATTTTGATTGTTAATCCGGTGATACGGCTGGCCGGCGGCAAGCGGGCCTTTGATACACAGGACAAAAAACCTTTAATGTTTTTTCTGGACGGTTTTCTTCATGTCATAAAAGTTATGGCGCTTGTGCTGCTGATTGTACAGACCTATTATTTCCTGAATGTTTTGTGCATCCGTATGTTCAAAATGGATGAAAGCGCCGTACCGGTTCCCCTGGAGCCTTTCCTGTTCGGTATTCTGTACGGTTTTTATTATTTGATTATTGATACTGCGGGAAAATGGTTCACCGGAAAAAGCCGTCTCCGTTCTGCGGAGTCGTTCAATTTAATTGGCCGTTCACGCGGCATGGACAGGAGTTAAACATGAACAATCAATTTATCAAAAACCTTATTCTGCGAATGAGTGAGGATCAAAAAATTGGCTCGCTCTTAACGCTGGGATTTGCCGGAACGATGGTACGGCCCCACATTCATGATGCGATACTGAAATACCATTGCGGAGGACTGCGGCTTACTCCCGGCAGCCGTCTTTTTGGCAGTTATGTTGACCCCAGGTCGGGCAAAACGGTCATGGATGTCACCGACACCAGGGGTTATAAAAAGGAAATGCCCCCTCCGTCGGTTACTGCCTCGCAGTATGCGCAGATACTGGAAGAACTTTCCGTATTGGCCGCTTCCCGTCCGCTGGGCCTGCCCCTGCATTTTTCCTTTGATCAGGAAGGGGGAACCAGCGCCGATTTTAATTTCGGCGGCGTCAATATTTTTCCCAAGCCTATGGGCATACGGGCAGCCGGTGATGTAAATCTTGCCTATGCCGCCGCCCGCGCCATTGCCCGCCAGTCAAGGGCGGTGGGTTTTAGCTGGATACATTCGCCGGTGCTGGATGTCAACACCGATCCCCTGAATCCTGAAATTTACACCCGCGCCTATTCGGACAGTGCGGAAGAAGTGGCGGAATACGCGGTAAAAACCTGCGAAGGCTTTAAGGAAGGGCAGTTAATCGCCACCGGCAAACATTTTCCGGGCCGGGGGGATTCGGCGGTAGACGCCCATTTTGAAATGCCGGTTATTAAAGTTGACCGGGAAACCATGATGAACCGCGAACTGCTGCCCTACCGCGAACTGATTAAACGGGACCTGCTTCCCTCGGTTATGATCGCCCACAGCATTTTTCCCGCCTTTGACGAAGATGACATTGCCACCGTTTCAAAAAAGATTATCACCGGGCTGTTACGCGACAGTCTCGGTTTTGAAGGTGTTATTACCACGGACAGCATGACTATGGGCGGCGTGGCATTGCGTTACGGCGTTGCCAATGCCTGCGCGATGGCGCTGGAAGCCGGGGCTGACCTGGTGCTGATGAAGGCGGAAAATTCCATGGTGGGGGAAACCTTTGACAAGATACGGGAATTGGTGCAGGCAGGCAGGATAAGCCGTGATGAACTTGATAAAAAAGTATACCGCGTGTTAAAGGCAAAATACGATGCCGGCCTTTTTACTCCCGCAGCAAGGGAAAACCCCGAACAGGTACTGCGCGATCCGGGGATTGTGGCCCTTTCAAAAAACATGGCGCGGCGTTCGGTACTGATTCACCAAAACCGCGATCTGCCCCTGCAAAAGACAGGGAAGATACTGGTGATTGAGCAGATTAACAAAACTTCCAATGATTTCTTCTGGCATCCGGGTATCCTGTATAAAAACTGCCTTAAATACAGCGCCGGTATTGACTATCTTGAAACAGCCTATACTTTTGACGACAGCGACCGGGAACGTATTGCGCAGAATATCAAAAAATACGATACGGTGATTATCACCAATTTTTACATCCGGGGAAAACTTGCCAACAATCAGTTTATAGAAGAATTATTGACACAAAATAGTTCCGCTTCTTCGCCCAAAATTGTCGTCATTACCAATACCCCGTATCCGATAAGCGTTCCCCGAAATTGCCCCAACTTGATCATTTCGTTTGCCACTTCCCCGGACAATATGGAAGTCTGCGCCGGCGTACTGTTTGGCGCGATATGTCCCGAAGGAACCTGGCCTCTTGCGGGGAAGGATCAATAATGGTTTCTTTATAAAGCGCTTGACATTCTTTTATACTTTGGGTAATATCATCTTCAAAAAACAGGGTGAACGAGACAAGCCACTGAAGGTTTATCAGGTGAGGATGCATTATGACGGAACAATTGCAGGAAATCGGCGCGCGGCTGAGCGCCTTGCGGGATATTTTCGATATTTCGGCTGAAAAGATGGCCGAGATAATGAAAATTTCCGTTGATGAATATACCGCGTATGAGCGCGGACAAAAGGATTTTTCGTTTAGTTTTTTACAAAACGCGGCGCAATTTTTTAATGTAGATGTGGTAGAAATCATCTCCGGTGAAGCGCCGAAACTGACCAAATGCGCTCTGGTCAGGAACGGTGAAGGGTACGATATAGAACGCCGCAAAGCCTACGATTACAAACATCTTGCCTTTACATTCAGCAACAAGAAGGCTGAACCGTTCATGGTAAGTGTGGAGCCAAAAGAAGGTGAAAAGCCGACGCTGCACTCGCATGACGGGCAGGAGTTTGACTATATGCTTTCCGGCACCATGGAATTTCATTTTGATAATATAGTTTATGAACTTAACGAAGGCGACAGCGTGTATTTTGATTCGGGCGTTCCGCACGCCATGAAAGCCGCCGGTAATCAGGCGGCAAAGTTTCTTGCCGTAGTAATGAAAGGATAATCCCATGCTCATGTATGAAAAATATACCGGAAAAAACAGGGATGATTTCAAATCATACCAGGACCTTATGCGTGACTATACCATCACCTATAACGATGATTTCAATTTTGCCTACGACGTTCTTGATGAATTGGCAAAAACCCAGCCGGATGCCCTTTGTATGCTGTGGATTTCCAACGAGGGTGAAGAAAAACGAATAACGTTCTCACAAATGGCGCGGTATTCAAATAAAGCCGCCAATTATTTTAAGTCCCTCGGTATACGCAAGGGTGATTTTGTGATGCTGGTGCTCAAAAGAAGCTATCTTTTTTGGTACTGCATGATGGGCCTGCATAAAATCGGCGCGGTTGCCGTTCAGGCGGCGCACCTCTTAACCAAAGACGATTACATCTACCGCTGTAACTCAGGCGGCATAAAAATGGCGGTCATTACCGGCGACAATAATTGCACCGAGGCTTTTGACGGGGGATTAAGCGAATATGAGACGGTAAAGCTCAAGGCGGTAACCAAAGGCAAAAAAGCAGGGGAGGGCTGGCTGGATTTTGAAGCCGGTCTGGAAGCTGCCTCTGATGTTTGGCAGCGGCCTGCCGGAGCGGAAGCCACCCGCGCGTCGGATATAATGATCATGTCTTTTTCATCAGGCACTACCGGCTATCCCAAAATGGTAGCGCATGATTACACCTACCCCCTCGGCCATATAGCGACCGGTATTTTTTGGCACCGGGTAGAAAAAGGCGGTCTGCACTTTACCATTTCCGACACCGGCTGGCTTAAATCGCTGTGGGGCAAAATGTACGGGCAGTGGCTGGGAGAATGCGCCGTCCTGACTTACGACTTTGAAAAATTTAACGCGCGCAATATTTTAAAAGTTCTGGAAAAATATCACGTAACGAGCTTTTGCGCCCCTCCTACCATGTATCGTTTTTTAATGAACGAGGATGTGCCTTCATACGATCTTTCCGGCCTTAAACACTGCACCACGGCGGGCGAGGCTTTGAGCCAGGACCTGTTCAAAAAATGGGAAACGATGACCGGGCTTAACATATACGAAGGTTTCGGGCAGACGGAAATGACGCTGTGCTGCGGGACGCTGTACCCATTTACTGAACCTCGTGCCAGTTCAATGGGCAGGGGAATCCCCGGTTACGACATAACGCTTCTTGACGCGGATGGCGGTACGGTACCCACCGGCGCAACGGGTGAAATTTGCATGAAAGCCGAACGCGCACAACACCCGGTCGGTTTGTTTATGGGTTACTATAAAAATGACGAATCTACCAATAAATCGTGGCATGACGGATATTTCCACACTGGCGATCTGGCTTATTACGATGAACAGGGTTATTTGTGGTATGTGGGACGCAACGATGACGTAATTAAATCGTCCGGCTACCGCATTGGCCCCTTCGAGGTGGAAAGCGTACTGTTAAAACATCCCGCTGTCGCCGAAACGGCGGTAACCGGCATACCTGATCCCATACGCGGCTTTAACGTCAAGGCGACCATCGTACTTGCCAAAAATTACCAGGCCTCTGAAGCGCTCATTAAAGAAATACAGGAATTCGTGAAAAAGAACACCGCGCCGTATAAATATCCCCGCGTTATTGAGTTTGTCAGCGAGCTTCCCAAAACCATCAACGGAAAAATCCGCCGGGCGGAAATACGCAGCCGGGACATGGGCAAGGCTCGTACAGAAACCGATGTCTAAAATGCAAAAGCCTGTCTGGTAAAGACTTTCGTTGTATGCGGCCTAGAAGACTTGAACTTCCATGCCTCTCGGCACCAGCACCTCAAGCTGGCGTGTCTACCAGTTCCACCAAGGCCGCAATTATTACTTAAAGTAGCCTTTTTGGGCATTTATGTCAAGGTCAATGCGGCGGCACATGAATCCATTCCCCACATTTTGTTCTGGCAATTACTTTTGTCGGCTGAACATAAAAAAAATGAGCTTTTTTGGGCTGTGTCCGTCAAAGAAGGTTTTTTAGGGGTATGTGGGCTTGCGTTGGCCATAATCCCGAATATGGCCTGAATAGGGGGTAACAATATCCCTTTTTCTGATCTCTTTATTATTGGATTGGGTGTACTATTTACCTTAATCCAACCAAGATTGATATCTGGAATGGGTATTAATCGTACTTTTGCATAAAATTCACTAATTTCTAATAAATCAATTATTTTTAACACAATTAAATAACTTTTCATTTTATTTACATATTTTCCTAACATCTTTCTGGTATTTTTTCATCATCAAAATTACCAGAAGGAGAAATTTATGTTGAAGAAAAAACTTGCGGTTACATTGGCTTTTTTGTTGACTATTGGAATTCTCGCCATGTTTATGGCCCCGGCTTGCGACACCGGTACTAATCCCGCCCCCAAACCCGGGCCGGGTACCGTTGTTCCCACATTCCCGCCCTTTAACCCCGAAGAGCCGGAAACGGCCTGGGTAGACGGGGACGTCACCATTGACATTTACAGCTTTAACGACTTCCACGGCACGGTGGACAATTCAGCGTCCGCTTCCAATCCGGGGGCGGCCAAATTTGCCACAGGCGTAAAACAGTCGATGTCCGGGTCCGAACATTCCATGTTGTTGGCTGCCGGGGACAACTATCAGGGTTCGGCGCTGTCCAATTACTTTGAAGGCGAGCCGGTTTCCAAAATGATGAAAGAGCTTGAGGTAAAGTATTCGGCAGTCGGCAATCATGAATGGGATTGGGGCGCCGACAAGTTTATTAAATTTGTTACGGACGGGGATGTCGCGTTTCTTGCCGCGAATATTTTCCTGAAAGGCACGGACAAGCAGCCCGATTTCTGCCACCCTTACGTCATCGCAAACAGGGCCGGCAGGCGGATCGGCATTGTCGGCCTTACGACTACCGCAACCCCCGGCCTGGTTTCCGCCAGTGCGGTTGCGGACTATGAATTCAGGGCGCCAGGCGAATGGCTCAAAAATCTGGTTACCGGGTTAAAAACCGAAAAGAACTGCGACGCGGTTATTGCCCTTACCCACATGGGCGCAAGCGGTAGCGGAAGCAGCGTAAACGGCGAAGCTGCCGGGCTGGCAACTTCAAACATGGGCTTTGACGCGATCATTTCCGGCCATTCACATTCCACCGTGTCCGGTGCGGCAAACGGCGTCCCCGTTATTCAGGCCAACTGCAACGGCAGAAACCTGGGCAAACTCAGCTTAAAATTTAACGGCGGCGGGCTGGTAAGCGTTACGCCGAGCACCATTTCGATTTCCACTAGCGGCGCGGAAGACCCAACAATAGCAGCTATGATCGCCGGATATGACGCGCTAGTCGCCCCGATTATGAATGAAGTTATCGGGGTTTTTGGCAACGCTTCAAGCGTCGGCAAAAACGTCTGGGCAAACCAACTGGTATTTGATTACATCGTGCGCAAGGCAAAAGAACCAGGCTGGAAGGCGGGGGCCGGCTGGGAGAATTGTGTCCTGATACAAAATTCCGGCGGCTGGAGAAGCGTTACGCTCGGCGGAGCTACCGCCCCTGTAACAGTGGGCTTTATGTGGACGTTGATGCCCTTTGACAATGAAATTTATCTGTTCGAGTTAAGGGGCGACTACCTGATGAATCTCCTGCGGAATCGGGACGCCCTCAACACAAGAAACCTGGGCACTCCGCCCGTCATAACAAACGCAAGCGGTTCCGGCGCTAACTGGTCTATCACTTCCTCCGGCGAAAAGATCGATCCCGCCAAACTCTACAAAGTTTCCATGAATGACTTTATGTTTACCGACGGGGATTACTACGGCGTGGAAGATCTGGCGGTTTACAACCCCGCCACTTTGATCTTTGGCGTACCGCTTCGGGACGGCATGATTGAGCAGATGAAATGGAGAACGGCCAACGGTGAGACGCCGCCGCCGCCCCCGCTCAGCGAAACAATCGGCACCCTTACCGGCGGCCCGCTGGTTCACGAATATGTAATCAAAGCAGCCAATACCAGGTATGTGGAGGATACTGCGCTGATTCACCTTATCAATGACGCGATGCTGTATTACACGAAAGACCGCGGCGTTACCCTTACCGGTACCGCCCCCCTGTCCGCTACCGCTAACGCCCAGCCGGGGGATATTACCGCCGCCACCCTGAGCAGCATTTATTATTATGACAACAACACCCTCTGCGTAGTCGAAATGACCGGCAGCCAGTTCAAAGAATGGATGGAATGGGCGCATTGGGATAACCACCGCGTCAACATGAAAATCGGTGACTTGACCGTTCCTTACGGCGGCGGCGTTGGATATAACTTTGACCAGTTCAAAGGTCTGAGCTACAAAGTTGATCTTACCAAAAACCGGGGGCAAAGAATTATCGAGATGAAGAATCCTGATGGTTCCGCTTTTGACCTGGCCAAAACTTACAATGTGGCGGTAAATGACCACCGGGTTGATTACGAGCTTTCAAACGGCGTGATCTTCGCAGCCGGTATAATCAAGGTAGTTGCCCGGGGTATTGCCGGCATGCACAATGTTTTGGCGGACTATATCGAGAATGAGAAAGGCGGCGAAATCACCAACGAATTTACCCCCAGTTGGGAATTCATTATGCCGGGTTCCGGTGAGGCATGGTATCCGTCATACCGGGCAAAGGCGGTCGAACTGCTCAACAACGGAACGCTGAGCTTTGGCACAGGCAGTACGGCGATAACCATTACGGATGTGGAAGACTATATGCCCACAGGTGGCGATAAACCTCCCGCAGAATTATACCCTCCCTCCAAGCCGCCGAAATACGGCCCGCTTACCGTTGACTTTGAAGGCAGTGAATGGGACGGCGGCGCTTATGCAACGCGTACCGTAAACAGCGGCGGGTTTGAGTGGACGGTGAGCGGCGTCGGCACCCCTGACGCCAACGATCGCTTTACGGGTACAAAAAGCATCCGGCTCCGGGGCAATACTGGCGCAGATGCCCCGCCAAACGAAAACCGCGTAGAGTTAATGGATTATTTGACAAACGGCATAAAGTCGGTATCTTTTGATTACGCTTCGTACAGCAGCCACAGCGGCGGCATAATAACCCTCTACTATCACGTAAAGGGCAGTTCAAGCTGGGTAAATGCCGGCAGTGTTACCGCCCCCGCCTGGGACGGCGCAATGGTGAATAAAACATTCACCATCAACGCGACCGGGGAGACGCGCTTTAAAATCGTAAAATCCAGCCAGTCAGGTTCTACATCAGTCAATGTAGACAACATCGAAGTCACCTGCGAAGAGTAAAATTATTCCAGGCTTGTTCTGAAATGTGACGTTTTGGAACAAGCCTATGGAGTATAACAGGAATTTTTTGTGAAAAAAACATTAACAGTAATTATTATGCTGATTGCGTTTATCGGACTGGGAGCGGCGGGCTGTACGCAAGATACCGGCAACGCAACAATCAAACCTAAACCTGTTGAACTGGAGACTCCGGTTGCCGCTGATTTTGATATTAGCGGGTTATCGGCGGTTTACGACGGTACCCCCAAAACGGTAAGCATAAGGCCCAAAGAGGGTAAGTCCCGGGGGCGGATAATCGTCTATTATAAAGGAATAGAAGGTACGGCTTACGCCATAAATACCGCCGCGCCTTTGGCAGTCGGCAATTACGACGTTACCTTTGACGTCTTGGCGGCGGAAGGCTTTAACGCAGTAACGCTGCGCGCGGGGACGCTCGTTATTATCGGCGAACAAATTACCGGCGCCCTTATTCCCGTAGAAAGCGATTTTGACATCAGCGGTTTGCAGGCGCTTGCCAACGGTAAGCCCAAAGCGGTAACTATAAGTCCCAAAGAGGGTAAGTCCCAGGGGCAAATAAGCGTTTACTATGAAGGGGCAAACGGTACCGTTTACGCCAAAAGCGCCGACGCCCCTTCGGAAGCCGGTAAATACGCCGTTACTTTTGACCTTACCGAGGCGGAAGGCTTTTACGCGGCAAGCGGTTTGAGCGCGGGAACGCTGGTTATTTCGCAAATCAAGACCTTCAATGTTGACTTTGAAGACCAGATTTGGAGCGACGGTAACAAAGGTTACGCGGAACGCACGGTAACTTACAGGAGATACAGGTGGCTGATAAGCGGCGTGGGCACTATGGATGCCGGCGACCGCCGCAGCGGCGCCAGAAGCCTCCGGCTCAGAGGCAATAACGGCGACAACTGCCGCATTGAGTCAATCACTTTCTTTGAAAGCGGCATAGAATCGGTGTCTTTTGATTACGCTTCGTACAGCACGCACTCTGGCGGCAGAATAACCCTCTCCTATCAAATTGACGGGAACCATGACAATGAGGATGAAGATGGCGGCAAAGACGCGGAATGGATCGCAATCGGAGAAGTTACCGCTCCTGCCTGGAGCGGTTACATGCAGAAGGCTATATTTGAAAACCTCGGCATTGCGGAAAGCGCCCGCGTTAAAATCGCCAGGGAAGGCGGCCCCGCAAACTACACCACCGTTAATATTGACAATATCATTATCAGCAGCCTCAGCAGCGAACCGGATAACAAAGGCGGGGACGATTCCGATCTCGTTACGCTTAACCACGGCGACTTGAGCATTCATTTTTTGGAATTGGGTAATAAGTACACCGGGGACTGCGTCTACGTCAACTACGGCGATATCGACATCCTCATTGACGCCGG
>JAIRRB010000016.1 GCA_031256195.1 Treponema sp. | reverse complement strand
AAAGAAGAATATGCGTAAAACAAGCGGTGATGAGGGGTGTCATGGCAAAAATGCCGTGCTCCGTCACGGTGTTTTTGCCATGACAGGCCCCCGAATGCTTATTTCCGCATATACCTCATTTCATGCGTTTGTCGTACTGGTAAACTCTACACCAACTACCGCTTTTCCGATAAACTGGTTCCATGCTGCAGGGAATAAGCGCCGTAGCCTTTGATCTGGACGGAACCCTCTACCCCAACTATCGCCTTAATATCAGACTGCTACCCTTCCTTTGCAAACATTGGCCGCTCCTTGCCGCCCTTGCCCGGTCCCGCAGCATTATCCGCCGCCGGCAGGAAGAATCCCCCGCCGCCGTTGTGCCCGATTTCCACGATTACCAGGCGCGGCTCACTGCGGGATTGCTTCACGCAGACCCCGAACAAATCAGAGAAAAAATCGAACACCTTATTTACCGGGGCTGGGAACCCCACTTCCTCAAAATAAAACTGTTCCCCCATGTGCGGGAAGTTCTGGCTGAACTGCGGGCGGCGGGACTGAAACTGGGACTGCTCTCCGACTTTCCGCCGGAAACCAAAATAAAAAATCTGGGGTTTGCCGACTGCTGGGATGCCGTGCTGTGTTCGGAGTACACCGGTGCAATTAAACCGGCCCTGCGGCCCTTTACGGAACTGGCACAGGCCCTGCGATGCCCCCCCGAACAGATACTCTATGTGGGCAACAGCCGTTCTTATGACGTGGCCGGAGCCCGGCGGGCGGGCATGAAAACCGCCCTGTTTACCGGTAACAGACAGGCCGCCGGCAAAACGGGAGCGGATTTTACCTTTCATAGCTATCGCCAACTACGTGATTTTGTGTTATAGTAAGCCATGCTGTTTGAACCCGGTAATTTGATCACGCTCGGTATAGTGTTTCTTATACTTCTTTTGTTTCGTCTTTTGGACAAAGGCAACCGTTCCCGGGACAGCATCAGAAAATTTGCAGAACGGTGCAAAGACGATATCGCCGCTTTTGTAGAAGACAAGGGCGCAGATATAAAAAACTACGGCATTGCCCTTGAAGTTGAACGAAAATCCGCCGCGGAACTTATGCGGCGGCTTCAAATGCTGACCAGGGAAGAGCTTGCCCACAAGGTTCAGGCGCTTGCCCAGATTGACGACAGAATTCGGGACTATGACGCATCACTCGAAGAATTGGTCCAAATGACGGGCAGGGTTCAGGATAACCTGAACCGGATAAAAGATGAATCCGCCTTTGTGGAAAATGTCGGCAAACGGGTCGGTGAGGTCAAGGAAAAAATTGAAGTTTTTGATAAAGAAACTGCTTCCATAAGCAAAAGACTGGTCGCCATAGAAGACCGTTTTGAGCGGGAAAACTCCGAAGCGCTGGAAAAAGCGGTAGAACACATTATAGGCGCCGCCCGGTCAACCGTCGCTGATTTGGAAGCCGGCGTCCGCGGCATAGAGCGGGAAATGGAAGGCCGCCGTGAAGCGGCGGAAAAACTCGACCGCGAAAGGGAGGAAAAACTCATACACAGCGAGAAACAGTTCGAGAAAATCCTCTTGGAAGCAATCGACCGGGCAGGCAGCCGGGCGGACAAGGCCGAGGAAGCGGCAGTCGCCAAACTCCGCGACCAGGCGCAGGAACGGCTGACCCTCATCAAGACCAGTTTTGAAGAAAAAATAAAATCCATTCAGGAAACCATCAAGACAAAACTGGGTGAAATTCAGGAACAGGTCAAAATCAACCGTGAAGAATGGAAAACGGAATCCGCCGCCATTGAGACCCGTCAGAAAACGTACAGCGCCGGCTGGAAACAAGATGTACAGGAACTTAACGCTCTCGCCCGGCAGCAAAAAGATCAATGGAACCGGGACATGCAGGAATTTACCGCCCTTGCGCAGCGGCAGGCGGAAGATTTAAGCGCGGCAATACAGAAACAGCAGGAAGAATGGGAAATTTCTTCCCGTACCACCGGACGGGAGATAATCGCTACGGCTCAGGAAACCATCAAAACAAAATTAGGTGAAATTGAGGAACAGGTCAGGAACAGCCGCGATGACTGGGAAGCCGAAACCGCCGCCATTGAATCCCGCCAGAAAACGTACAACTCCGACTGGAAACAAGACGTACAGGAACTTAACGCTTTCGCCCGGGAGCAGAAAGAGCAATGGAACCGGGAGATACAGGAATTTGCCGCCCTTGCGCAGCAGCAGGCGGAAAATCTGGGCGCGGCGATACAGAAGCAAAAGGAAGAATTTGTCGAAGCAGTCAGGAAGCAGCGGGAAGAATGGGAAACCGCCTCCCGCGATACCGGACAGGATATCATAAATTCCGCCCAGGAACGGCTTGAAGAATACCGTCAGGCGCAGGAAGAACAGTTCAAGCAGCTTTTCGGCATTGCCGATGATACTGCCCGGCTGGAAGTTGAATTGCGGCGTTCCATGCAGGAAACCATGAACCACGTTAACGGTGATTTTGCCCTGTTCGGAAAAAATATACATGATACATGGGATGACGCATCCGGGGAACTTAACGGTCAAGTACAGATTCTGCGGAATGAACTGACCGGCATAGACCGGGAACTTGCCGGAATCAAGGAAAAGGCCGCTGAAAATGTTTCCCAAAAACTTAAAATCTTTGAAGACGAATTCCTGACGGACCTCGGCAAGCGCAGCGATGAAATAGACCAGCAGCTTGCCGCATGGCAGGAGACGCTGGACAAACGGCTGGTATCAATTACCACGGATTCCGAAACCAAGCGGCAAAAAGCCGAGGCTCAAATTACCGAAGATGTCAAAAAAGTCGTCACCGCCCAGGGCGAAAAACTCGTCTCGGATTTGGAACGGCTCAAGGCGGAAACCGCCGCATTCGAAGAAGGCATACGCGAAGAAATGCGCGGAGTGGACGAATCCCGAAAATCCTTCAGTGAACAGCTTGAGCGTGATTTGGAAGAAGTGAAAAACGCCTCCGAAAATGATCTTAATACTAAGATTGGTCAGTACAATCTTTCGGTTTCGAATACGCTCCGCCAGAGTCAGCGGGATTTGGAAACACAGATTCACGAACTGGTATCGGATTCCAAAGAACGGTTCACCGCTCTGGAAACTTCATCGGAAGAATTCCGCAAGGGCATAGAGGAATGGCAAACCCAGCACAATGTCCGCATGAGGGAACTGGATAATTCCATGGAAGAAGCCCGGCGCCGCAGCCGCGAGCTTGCCGCGGAAAACGATGAACGGCTTATGGCGGCGCGGAACTCCCTGGACGAGATGCGCCATGAAATCACCGCTCAGGCAAAACTCTTTGACCGTACCGATATACTCAAGGAAGAACTTAACCGCCATGTCGAGGATATGAGCGGCAACATAGAGCGGCTCCTGCAACTTAAAAACGAGATAGCCCATTTTGAAAATCAGTTCATTCAGATAAAACGCCTGGAAGACGATGTGAACGCCAAAATGACCCGCTTCCTTTCGGAAAAACGCCGTATCGAAGTCATGGAAAGCGACTTTACCCGCCTGCTCCAGACTTCCCAGTCGGTGGAAGAAAAACTTGCCCAGGTTTCAAACTCGGACGATATACTGCAAACCATGCAGGTTCAGATACGCCGCCTGGAAGACGCGATAAAAGAGGCCGAAGAAAAATATCAGCGGGTAGAACGAAAAAGCAAAACCCTGCAGGAAACCAATGACGGCATAGACCGGAATTTCAAAATTTTACAGGAAGACGAACAGGTGGTTCAAAAGCTTGAAAATGCCATTACCACGCTCAAAATTGACATGGACGCTATCCAGAGTTCAGTCCACACCCTCTCGCAGGAAAATGAAAAGGCGCGGGATGCCGCCGAAAAACTCTCCACCCTGGATGAAACCGTCAAATGGCTGGAAAAACGCATTGCCGAAATGAATGTCGCCCGCGAAAGCCTGGCGCGGCTTGCCACCGAACTGCAAACCCTCGACAAAAACGCCCAGGACCAGCTTAACCTTACCCGTTCCCTGCTGAACCGCGAGGAAGGAAAAATAGCGGGCCGCGCTGCCGGTAAAACCGGCGGGAAAGCTGCTGGAAAAGCCGCCAGCGCGGCCGCAGACGACGGCGCGCCGCCGCCCCGTGACCGTGAAAATATTATCCGGCTTAAACGCCAGGGCTGGAGCATTGACGAAATCGCCAATACTATGCATATATCCAAAGGCGAGGTAGAACTGATTCTGGAACTCAGCCCCAAAGAATTGTAACATCCCGCTTGACAGACAACAAAAAAACATATAAAATAAAAAAAACATGCAAAGGTTCCTGTGGTATCTGTTGCTAGCGCCCCTTGTTTTTATGGCGTGTAAATCTTCGCCGGCAGCGATAGAACCGATGGGAGAAGCAGCGGCCTTTGCCGCCGATTTTGACGAAGAGGAACTCATCCTGGACCACCTCACGGTAAGCCAGGAATTGTATGATTTTACCTTTACTGAGGTAAAGCATTTTGTCGACAACCTCAACACGACAATCCGCAGAAAAGATTATTCCGGCTGGAAAGATGCCCTGTCGGATGGTCTTTTTACCCACTTCTCATCGCCGGAATTTCTGGCAAAGGCATCCGAATCAAACCTGTTACGGTCCCGAAAAATTATACTCAAGACGCCGAACGACTATTTTATCAATGTAGTTGTCCCCTCACGCAGTAACAGCAGGGTAGATGAAATTGAATTTACCGCTCATAATACAGTAAAGGTTTTCTATCTGGAAAAACTGGAGAAGAAAACCGAGAATAACGCGGTTGTCACCGAAACCAGACGGCTGCGGCTTTACGAATTGGAAAAATCCGGTGATAGCTGGAAGATAATAGATTAAATTCAGGAAGGAGATAATGATGATGTTCAAACGGTTTTTTATCTTGACAATCACGGCGCTTTTCGTGGTTTCAGCGGTGATGGGACAATCCGGCAAATCCAGCCAGGAAATGTCTATCGAAGAGTCCTATTTGCAGGAAGCTCTTGAATTAATGATTATTCATGAGACTACCAGGTCAAACAGCCGTGATCAAAAATACATCGCGCTGGAACACATAGGACATGCTCTTGAAAGGGGAAGTACCAATGAAGAACTGCGGATTGCCCTGGAGTACCTTTCCCTTGAAGGCACTCAAAATCAGGTCAGACAGGGCAGAATGCTGATAAACAACTACCCTGATATACGGCGGCAGGCGGTAAAATACCTCGGCAAGGTAGGAAACAAAGAGGCAAAAACTACCCTCATTAAAGTCTGCGCCACCGATACCGAACCCATGGTATTGCAGGAAGCGGTTAAATCACTGGGTACTATCGGCCTGAATGACAATGATGATGCGGTGAACGCTATAGTCTGGATCGTAGAGAAACTGCACAACAGCGCCGCCCCCAATGATATACTTGCCGTTGCCGCAATAGACTCACTGGAGAAATTTGCCCAAAAAGACCAGCGGATTGAACCGGGCGCCGTTCAGCTTTTAATGAAAATAAGCGAAGGCCCCTATATTACTCCGGTAAGAGAGAGGGCCAGACAAGCCTTGGTCAAAATAAGCAGATACGCCATTCAGGGCGGCGGCAGATAGCGAAGAAGGTCTGTCCATAATGTAGATATTATGGACAGACACTAAATAACCATTACCAGAGGGGAATAATCTGCCAACAGGGAGTCGCCGGTAATAAGGCGCATGGGGCAGCTTATGGCCTGGGCCAGCAGCATATGATCAAATGGGTCCCGGTGTAGATTGGGCAGTTGACGGTATGCCTTTATGTACTCGCCGGTTATAGGCAGTTCAGGGAAGGCGTGTTTCCGTGCGAAAAAACGCAGTTCGTCCAAATCTATCTTTAGTTTTCCCATTCGTACCTTTACCGTTATTTCCCATAAAGAAACGACACTCATAAAAACTTCCGCTTCTTCTGCTTGAATTATTTCTTTTATGGAATCCATTCGATTGTCTCCCCAGAAATACCACAGCAAGGCATTGGTATCCAAAAGGAAGCTGGTGTAAAACTGCTGTGTCATTTTTGTTCGAATTCCTCCAGTCCCTGCATACCGTAAAATGAATCGATTATGTCATCGGGAAGCGGAGCATCCCAGCCTTCGGGAAGTTCCATCCTGTTTTTCATGCACCCAAAAGCCTTTGCCCGCAGTTCCGCACGGTATTTTCCGGAATGGGCAGCCGTCAGCATCACTTCCGGTTTGCCATAAGCGCCAATGTAGATGGTTTCCCCCGCCGCCGCCCGCTTGACCAGTTTGGACAGGTTGGTTTTAGCTTCGTGCATAGAAATGGTAAGAGGCCCTTTTTCCGGTGCGGTAAAATACTCCGCTTGCTGCTCCCTTGCGGTAATGTGACTGTATATATCTTCCATGCTATTAGTTTAGCCCGGATCGGACTAATTTGTCAAGAAGAAAAGCACTCTTTTTTAATATTATGACAATGCGTCTTTTATTCGCTCAATCTCATCGCGAATTGCCGCAGCCTGCTCAAATTCCAGGTTTTTGGCGTGTTCCAGCATTTCGTTTTCCAGGGCCTTGATAAGCTGCTTGCGCTGGGCGGGAATCAGTACATTATAGGATTTTTTCAGCACTTCGACGGAAGCCGCCGCCGCGTTATCCGCTTCTTCAGTATGACGGACAAGAATGTCGGCAATGGCTTTTTTTACCGTGGCCGGGGTAATGCCGTGCTGTTTGTTGTAGGCGACTTGAATCTCCCGGCGGCGGTTGGTCTCGGCGATGGCCTGCTCCATTGCCTCGCTCATGCGGTCGGCGTACATGATAACCTTGCCCGCGGCATTTCGCGCCGCCCTGCCGATAATCTGCACCAGGCTGGTCAGCGAGCGCAAAAAGCCGATTTTGTCCGCGTCGAGAATGGCGATAAAAGACACTTCCGGCAGGTCTATGCCTTCGCGCAGCAGGTTGATTCCCACCAGTATGTCAAAATCCCCCTGCCGCAGTTGGGTGAGGATTTCTACCCGCTCAATCGTTTCAACCTCGCTGTGAATATAGCGGACTTTCAGCCCCAGGCCGGAAAGGTAATCGGTCAGGTCTTCGGCCATTTTTTTGGTCAGGGTAAGAATCAGGGAACGTTCCCCCGCCTTGATTCGTTTTTGCACTTCGCCGTAAATGTCTTCCATCTGGCCTTCGCTGGGACGCACCTCAATTTCCGGGTCCAACAGGCCAGTGGGCCGAATCAACTGCTGTACCACCCGCGCCGACTGTTCGATTTCGGTTTTGCCGGGAGTGGCGGATACAAAAACGGTTTTATCCAAACGCTCGACAAATTCATCGTAACGCAGGGGCCGGTTGTCCAGAGCGCAGGGCAGGCGGAAACCGTAGTCCACCAGGCTTTGCTTGCGGCTGCGGTCGCCCGCGTACATTGCGCCTAACTGCGGCAGGGTAACATGGCTTTCGTCAACGAAGGTAAGATGTTTGTGGGGAAGGTAATCAACCAAAGTATCCGGAGATTCGCCGGGCCTCCGCCCCGCCAGCAGCGCGGAATAATTTTCGATGCCGGGGCAGTGGCCCATCTCGGTGAGCATTTCAATATCATACTCAACACGGGTTTTCAGCCGCTCCGCTTCCATTATTTTTCCCGTGCTTTTAAAAAATTCAAGCCGCTCGGCCAGTTCCTGTTTTATCGCCCCCATCGCGTTATGCACCATATCGGCGGGCATGACAAATTGTTTGGCAGGATAAATCAAGGCCCGGTCAATTTCCTCCAGCATTTCGCCTGACACGGGGTTAAAGCGCCGTATCCGCTCGACACGATCCCAGTCCAGGTCAACACGGTAGGCTTCTTCCATATAGGCGGGATAGATTTCCAAAGTATCCCCCCGGCGGCGGAAACGGCCCCGATCCAGCACGGCGTCGTTGCGTTCGTATTGCAGTTCCACAAAACGGCGGATGAGAGAATCAACATCAACGGTTTCGCCTTTTGAAAAAGTAGCGGTCATTTTCCGGTATACATCCGGCGTTACCATGCCGTAGATGCAGGAAACGGTCGCCACGATTATCACATCCTCCCGCTCCATCATGCTGCGGGCCGCCGAAAGCCGCATCCGCTCAATCTCCGCATTTATGGAGGCGTCCTTTTCGATATACAAATCGCGGCTGGCGACATAGGCTTCCGGCTGGTAGTAATCGTAATAGGAGACAAAATACTCAACCGCATTATGGGGAAAAAATCCTTTGAACTCGCGGTAAAGCTGGGCCGCCAGCGTCTTGTTATGGCTGACAATCAGGGTGGGCATCTGCACCGCCTCGATAATCTTCGCCATGGTAAAGGTTTTTCCCGAGCCGGTGACCCCTTGCAGTGTTTGATACTTGTCCCCGGCATCGATTCCGGCGGCCAGCGCGGCGATGGCTTCACCCTGATCCCCCGCGGGCTTAAAAGGCGATACTACTTCAAATGGCCGCATGGTATGTAGCATTATAAAGCGAATTAGGCCACTGGACAAGGGCGGTTCTTTCTGTTATGGTAAGAAAATAACGGCGCCGTACCCAAGCGGTAAGGGAGAGGTCTGCAAAACCTTTATGCAACAGTTCGATTCTGTTCGGCGCCTGTAGTTAATGGATGCCTCGTATTATATAAGCCTTGTTGCCGCATTGCTGGCCCTGCTTGGTCTTAATTTGTTTTTTTCACTGTGTGAGACGGGATTTTCTTCATTAAGCCGGATCAAGCTGAAAAATATGGCGGACAGCGGCAAACGAAACCGGCGTTCCGCACGGGCGCGTCTTGTCCTGAAAATGCTTGACGCTTACGACAAACTCCTCTCTTCAATACTGATAGGCAATACTATCGTCAATATTACGGCTTCCGCCCTTGCAACAATGCTTTTCTTCGGTTTGTTGGGCGCAAAGGGGGTCAGCCTTGCCACAGTGACAATAACACTGGTGGTACTGATTTTCTGCGAGATTTCTCCCAAGACCCTTGCAAAGGAATCCCCTGAACTGACCGCGCTGAGGGCTGCGCCGCTTCTGCGTTTTTTTATGGTAATCTTTGCCCCGCTCAATTATCTTGCCGGGGCATGGAAAAAAATCATCGTAAAATTTTTTCCGGTTAAAGATGACCGTTCCCTCACCGAAGACGAACTGTTGACCTTTGTCGAAGAAGTGCGGCAGGAGGGAGGCATCAATAAAAATGAAGAGCAGATGATCCGTCAAGTCATCGAGTTTGACGATATTACCGCGGCGGATATTGTTACCCCTCGTGTTGATGTTGTGGCAGTTCCAGAAAACAGCGCTCCTGATGAGATTGACCGGGCATTTGCCGCGACCGGATTTTCCCGCCTGCCGGTTTACCGGGGGAATATTGACGCCATAACCGGGGTTATACTGCTGAAAGATTTTCACCATGAAGTGATAAAAAAGGAAAGACCGCCTGCAGAAATTATCAAGCCGGTGGTCTTTGTAACCAAAACAATGAAAATATCCGGCCTGCTGCGGACCTTACAAAAGAAGCAGTCGCATTTGGCGGTGCTGGTGGACGAGTTTGGCGGCACTTTGGGCATTGTTACCATAGAGGACATTCTGGAAGAACTGGTCGGTGAAATATGGGATGAACATGACAAGGTGGTGGAACCGTTCAGGCGGAACACTGACGGGAGTTTTACCGTACTGGGTAATGTAAAGTTTCAGGATATGCTGGAATATATTAATGAAAGTCCGCCTGAGGACGGGGAGATTCCCAATACCACCGTTGGCAGTTGGGTACTGGAAAATTCAGGCAGCCTGCCCCGCTCAGGAGAACGTTTTGTTTGGCGCAATTTACAAATCACCGTGTCGCGGTTACAGCGAAACCGCGTGATGGAAGTAACAGTCAGCGCGGGGAAGCTTTAGGCAATCGCTGAATAATTTTGTCAGAAAATTTACCGCAAATATTGACAAAAATAATGAAATATGGTAAATTTAAATATCAAATTGTTTGAGGAGATTAAAATGGTAAATAAAATTCCATTAAATATTGAAGGAATAAATGAAAAATTTTATTCTGGATTTTGGCCAAGGCTTGGAGCAAATCTATTGGATGGTTTAATAAATATACCCTATGTTTTTCTACTTTCGTTTATTAATTCATTTCATTTGTATACTTATCTCATTACAGTCATACCCAATATATTATTTATTTTCTGGTACAATGTTTATTTACCCAAAAAACTGGGGGGAACCCCCGGGAAACTCATTGTTGGATTAAATATTGTCAAAATAGACTCTTCTCAAATTGGCTGGAAAGAAGCGTTTTTAAGACATAGTATAAACATTGTATTTTCATTCTTATTCATAATCATGACGATAGCGTCAATTTTTATGGCTGATATTGAAATATATAACAGCTTAAGCTGGTTCGAAAAAAATACCTATTTGGCAAGTATAAGTAATATCAATATAGTATCTATCTTGTCAAATATATGGATTTGGAGTGAAATAGTTGTGTTATTATTCAACAAAAGAAAGAGAGCTGTTCATGATTTTATCGCTGGAACAGTAATAATAAAAACTGAATATCTGGAAGAAATAAGAATGAAAATGGATGAATTAAATTCAGAGGCAGAATTTACAAATCGGTCAGTATAGCAAAAAGGTGTTTTTCGTATCAAAAACTCCGTGGCTTATTCTTCCTTCCGGTACAATACCTCAAGTTGACAATCCGGAACTTTGCGGGTATCATTATACCGTATGATTTCAGTTGCCATTATCGGTACGGGTAATATCTCGGCGTTGCACATAGACGGATACCGCGCGTTTCCACAGCGCTGCAAGATAACCCATTTGGTGGATATTTTTCCGGAAAAAGCGGAAAAAAAGAACGAAGAATACCATCTTGGCGCACAGGTCAGCGCATCCCACCGGGATATTCTGAACGATCCGTCCAT
>JAIRRB010000234.1 GCA_031256195.1 Treponema sp. | reverse complement strand
AATATCTTCACCGGTTTTTAACGACAATTTGGCGGCTTCAATATACCAGTCGCAAAAATCATTCCAGAAATATTCGTAGGCCGTTTGAGCCGCATCATTATACCGGTAGGAAAGGAATGAGCCTTCCATCGCTTTGGCGGCGCTGTTCAGCCGGGAATAAATCCACCTGTCCACGGGACCAAGTTCCGGATTTTGCGCCAAATTCCGGCCTTCCAGATTCATCAGGATATAGCGGCTGGCGTTCCAGATTTTATTGGCAAATTTGGAACCCATCTTAAAAGATTCTTTATCAACCAGTACATCCTGTCCCTGGGCGCACATGAATGCCAGCGTAAATTTGAGCGCGTCAGCGCCAAATTCGTCTACCAGTTCCAGCGGGTCAAGGCCGTTGCCGAGGCTTTTGCTCATTTTGCGGCCCTGCTTGTCCCGTACCAGTCCGTGAATGTAAATGTCACGGAACGGCGCTTTGCCGGTAAACTCAAGCCCCGCCATAATCATACGCGATACCCAGAAAAAGATAATGTCGTAAGCGGTTACCAGCGCCGTAGTTGGGTAAAAACGGCGAAAATCCGCGGTATCGCAATCGCTGTTTTCCCAGCCCAAAGTGCTGAAAGGCCAGAGCCAGCTTGAAAACCAGGTATCAAGCACATCGGGGTCCTGCTCAATGTTGGCGGAGCCGCAGTGGGGGCAGGCGTTCAAATCGTTACGCGACACTGAAGTTTTACCGCAGTCATTGCAATCCCATGCGGGAATACGATGCCCCCACCAGAGCTGGCGGCTGATGCACCAGTCCCGGATGTTTTCCATCCAATGCTGATAGGTGTGCTGCCATTTGGAGGGATAAAAGATAATTTCGCCCTGCCGCCAGCAGGCCAGGGCCTTTTCCGCGAGGGGTTTCATTCTGACAAACCACTGTTCGGAAAGAAAGGGTTCTATCACGGTATGACAACGGTAACAATGGCCCACCGCATGGTTGATGGTGTCTTCTTTTATGTACCAGCCGCCCGCTTTCAGGTCTTCAAGCACGGCGGCGCGGGCCTGCTTGATTGTCAGGTCGCGGTACTTTTCGGGGACTTCGCCATTGAGGGTTCCATCGGGGTTAAGAATATTAATAACCGGAAGATCGTGCCGCCGGGCAAGTTCCCAGTCATTGGGATCATGGGCGGGGGTGATTTTTACCACACCGGTTCCAAAGGCCCGGTCAACATAAGTGTCAAACACAATGGGAATATCGCGCCCGGCAAGGGGCAGCCGGACTGTTTTTCCTTTCAGGTCCGCATAGCGTTCATCTTCGGGGTGAACCGCCACAGCGGTGTCACCTAACAGCGTTTCCGGCCTGGTGGTGGCAAGTTCAACATAAGCGGCAGGAGCGGTTTCGCCGTTTAATACAGTATTTCTGGCGGCATCGCCTTCCGCATTGGCAAAGTAGTAGCGCAGGTGGTACATTTTTCCCGGCGTATCTTCATGATCAACTTCATCATCGGCAAGGGCAGTGCCGCAGGAGGTACACCAGTTTACCAGATAGTTTCCCTTATACAGTAAATCCCGCTCATAGAGGCTGACAAATACTTCCCGGACAGCGCGGGCCAGTCCTTCATCCAGAGTAAAGCGTTCCCGGTCCCAGTCCACACTGGCCCCGATACGGGCAAGTTGTTTACTTATAATGGCATGATGCTCATGTTTAACTTTCCAGGTTTCTTCAAGGAATTTTTCCCTGCCCAGTTCGCGGCGGCTAGTGCCCTGTTCCTTCAGTTTACGTTCCACAACATTCTGCGTGGCAATTCCCGCATGATCGGTACCCGGCACCCACAAAACCGGCACGCCCCGCATCCGGTGAAAACGGACGATAATGTCCTGCAAACTGTTGTTCAACCCATGCCCCAAATGCAGCACTCCGGTAACATTGGGCGGAGGAATCACTACGACAAACGGCTTTGCTTCGGCATTTTCTTTTGCGGACTCCGGCTTAAATGCGCCCTGCTCTTTCCAGAGACTGTATATCCGCTCTTCAAAGGTTTTGGGATCGTATGCCTTTGCAAGTTCAATAGCCTTCACAAAAAACTCCTTGCGTACCTTTATACTATATCCATTTCCGGCAAGCTGTTCAACAATGCCAATAGGCGGTATAATTGCCGGTAAGGAGTATATATGAAAACCGCAGTGGTATATTATTCCCTTGACGGAAACGGTGATTTTGTCGCCGGAGAGATAAAGAATCTGCTTAACGCGGAACTGATTCAATTGCAATTGCAGGATGATAAAAAGCGCCACGGCTTTTTGAAAATTCTCTGGGGCTGCAACATGGTGTTCGGACACAAAAAACCCCCGCTCAAGCCGTATACCTTTAATCCGGCGGCGTATGATTTAATCGTCATCGGCGCGCCGGTTTGGGCAAGTTCCCCCGCGCCGCCCATACAAACTTTTCTTGCCGATGCCGGCATAAGCGGCAAAAAAATCGCCCTTTTTGTCTGCCACCACGGGGGCTTGGGAAACGCCCTTGATACATTCAAGGCATTACTGCCAGGCAATGAAATAATTGCCGAGGCGGACTTTCACGATGTGTTTAAAAACAACGAGGAAGTAAAGCGGCAAATTGCGGATTGGGTAAAAGGGTTTGAGGAAAAGTAGGGAAGCGCAAGCTACTTGCTTACTGTTTCATACGGCCAGTTAAGAATTCCGCCAAAGTCATAAACTCTGGTGTATCCCCTGTCAACCAATGTTCTGGCGGCGTTTTCGCTTCTGCGCCCGCTGCGGCAATAAATCAGTATCACAGCGTTTTTATCGGGCAGTTCTCCATCGGCACGATCTTCTATCTCATAATCAGGAATCAATACCGCTCCGCCAATATGTTTTTCCGCGTATTCTTCATCGGTGCGTACATCAAGCAGAATAAAATCGTTTAATTCCATCATCATTTTATGCGCTTTTTCAGCGGAAATCTTGTGATATTCGGCTTTTACTTTTTTATTGTCCTGCGCTGATGAAATACTACGGTTGCATCCCATCAAAAGACCAATACAGCATAACAAAGCACATAATTTCATCGACTTTTGCCTCCGGTTTATTATACAATAGTTCCGCCGCCTACGACAATATCCCCATCGTATAATACGGCCGCCTGTCCGGGGGTAATGGCCCGCTGCGGAGAATCAAATTCGATGTACAGTTCATCTTCGCCGCTTTGCTCCGCGACGGCGGCCTGTTCCGCCTGAAGGTAGCGGGTTTTTACTGTTACACGCAACGGTTTGTCAATGCGGGTACAGGCGATAAGATTGATGTTTTTGGCGGTAAGGCCATTTTTGTAGAGACTGGAATCCGGCCCCAGAGTAACGGTGTTATTTGCAACTGATTTATCGGCGACATAGATGGGGCTATTGGCGGCGACACCCAGTCCGCGTCTCTGGCCTATCGTATAACGGATGATGCCCCGGTGTCTGCCCAAAATTTTTCCTTCGAGGTCAATAATGTCTCCCGGCGGCCAGACTCTGCCGGTATACGCTTCAATAAAATTGCCATAATCGCCGCCGGGAACAAAGCATATATCCTGACTTTCACTTTTTGCGCTGTTGGTCAATTTTTTATCTTCGGCGATTTTCCGCACCTGCTGTTTTGACAATGTTCCCAAAGGAAAGCGGGCGCGTTCAAGCTGCTGCTGGGTAAGGCAGTATAGCACATAACTTTGATCTTTTTTGAGGTCAACGGCTTTTCGCAAAAGGAACCGGCCGGAAACAGAATCTTTTTCAACGCGGGCATAGTGGCCGGTTGCAAGGCAGTCAAAATTAAGTTGATACGCCTGTAACATGGACAAATTGAATTTGATACAGCGGTTACAATCAATGCAGGGATTGGGCGTTGCCCCCTGCTCGTACGTTTCGATAAAGCGCCGTATTACCTGTTTGTCAAACTCAGCGGAAAAATCCAGTATTTGATGCGGTATGCCCAGGCCGGAGGCAATCGCCTGCGCATCGTCTATGTCCCGCAGAGCAGAACAATCGCTTTTGTCTTTGTGCAGCCTGAGCGTTATACCGGTACAGTCATAGCCCTGTTCAAGCATAAGCGCGGCGGCAACGGAGCTGTCCACTCCGCCCGACATGGCAATGACAGCCTTATTTTCCATGACGCCAGACGGCTATTAATAATTTTGCGCCCGAATTTGGAAATACGCTTTGGGGTGTTTGCAAACCGGACAAAGTTCCGGGGCTTTTTTGCCCACAATAATGTGGCCGCAGTTGGAACACTGCCAAACCTGGTCGCCGTCACGGGAAAATACCACGCCACCTTCGATATTGGCAAGAAGTTTGCGGTAGCGTTCCTCGTGTTCTTTTTCGATTTTTCCCACCAGTTCAAACAGGGCGGCGATATGGTTAAAGCCTTCCTCTTGCGCGGTTTTGGCAAAACCGGCGTACATATCAGTCCACTCAAAATTTTCGCCATCGGCGGCATCTTTAAGATTTACGGTCGTGGCAGGCACATCATCGCCGTGAAGCAGTTTGAACCAAATTTTTGCGTGTTCTTTTTCATTGAGCGCCGTTTCCCGGAACAAGGCCCCAATCTGGGTATAGCCTTCCTTTTCCGCTTTGGAAGCGAAGTACTGATATTTGGTATGCGCCTGAGATTCCCCGGCGAAAGCCGCCCGTAAATTCTGCTCGGTTTTTGAGCCTTTCAGTTCACCCATGATTTCCTCCACAACATTAAGATGAAATTAATATGCCATGCTTTTGTTATTTTGTCCAGCTATATAGATTTTTATCTCGTTTTTATCTTCTTTGGCATAATCTGAAAAACTGGCGATATATTTCAATCGTCTTCATCCCAGAATTCTTCTTCTTTTTATGTTTTGGGTCTGCTATAGGCAGACCCCCAGCGCAATATGCGCTGGCATTCCCCCCATTTTTGCCCTTTGTTAAAATTGCCGTGTTTATTTAATAAAATGAATTCTTTCCCAGTAACAGACTACCGCAGTTCCAAAAAAGTGTAAATTTAAACGACCGTTTATTTTTACACTTGCCACATACATATATAACACGTTTTTCAAGCCGTTTCAAGCGGTTCTC